>JAQTNZ010000017.1 GCA_028713595.1 Methylovulum sp.
GTTAACCCCACGATTTCCAAAACCTGCGATTTGCCGAATTTGGACTTCATCATCATCTAGCTTTTTTGTCATTTCAAAGGGGTCGCTGTAATCGAGAATGTCCGCGACATCTTTTGCGATAAACCAAGCATCGCCGTTTTCATCGGCAATAACCCGTAACACGTTGTTGTTATAGTGAAAAATTCGTAATGGATTGGACATGGTTAGCTCCGGTAAGTATTCAAAGTAAATGTCTGGCTACAGTAGGTCGCCATCGTTTTCATGGTTGGTGGAGAGGTTGATCGGTTTTGCCCCTTTTTGCCGCTCCAATATCGCTAAAACCCGTTGCGTGGCCGCGTTTAAGACAGTGGGCAAAAATGCCTCAGGCAGGACAAATCTGATGAAATCGACCACGGTGGCGGTGTCTTTGACGGACACCAGACACATGGTGTCGGGCAAGGCTTCGGCGCGTTCGATTTGGCCGTTGGTGAGGTGCATCAGTATCCGCGCTCGGCTGGGCGGGGCGAGGCTGGCTTGCAGCTCGTGTTCCATGCGGTTGAAGGCGGTGATGTAGGCTTCTTTCCATTGCGCGGCTTTGGCCCCGGTGAAGCCCATCACGAGGAAAGCGAAGCCATCGCGGGTGATTTCGTAGCAGGGCAAGTTTTTTATGCCACTTTTGGGGAGTGATTGCGCGTATGACGAGAGCGCAAAATTGCGCTCTCGAAAATCAGCAGAGCATTGCATTTTTTCAATTGTGCGTAAAACGGATTTATGTTGTTTGCCAAAATGTTCGGCAATTTTTAACGAGGTGGTTTTGATTTCGCCGTTGATGATGGCGACGTGCGGGCAAATTTCGGGCGTAGCTTGGGCGGTGTTAGTCATGACAGACTCCGAATTTAAATGGAATTTATCCACCGTCCAGAGCTGCGAACTTGGGCGGTGAACGTGTTGGGTTCGCAGTACTGGAATTCGGAACCAGCGAGCCTTTCGGCTCCCCAACACGCCCACCATAAAAGTGAAGCGCATAAAAAAAGCCTTATGCCAAGGTTGGCACAAAGCGATTGTGCCGAATATTTCAGGACTGCGAATCCCGACCGCCCAATGGGGGGCAGTTGGGAAAAGGATAAGCCCGTTGTGGCACGGTGTCAATGATGGCATGGCGTTATGCGCTTTCATGTTTTGATAATTTGTTAAATTCATTACTCATTTCGGTAAGCAGGTTTTCTATCTGGTCGTAAAACAGGGCGCGGATTTTTTGTTCATCGGTTTCGGCGGCGCATTGGGCGGCCAGGACATCGGGCAGGCTTTCCAGCCGCATCCGCACCACGGCGGCGGCGTTGCCGATGACGTAGGCGACTTCATCGGCGACCAAAAGCTGGCCGACCGATAGCTCGTAGTCACGTTTTGCCGACATGGCGCGGTATTTTTCCTTAACCGCCCTGCTCTGCTGGATAACTTTGGCGGCCTGTTCGCTTTCACCTTGGCCTAAGCCGTCTTGATTTTGTTTTTTGTCACGGTTGCTTTGGTGGCGGTCGGCCACGCCTTGTTTGTCGGGGTCTTTAAGTTGGGCTATGCGCTCTTGGCTGGCTTCCACGTCCACGCCGCCCTCGGCCATCACCAATGCGCCTTTGTTTTTCAGCTCGGTGATGTAGCTGGGGCTTACGCCCAGGTGTTTGGCAAATTGGGCTTGGCTCATGATGGTCATGCAAAGTCCTTACAGGCGGGTGTGTTCGGCCACACGGGGGCTTTTCTGGCGTTTTGCCCGCAGTTGCCCGCCCCTGTGCCGTCACCCACTTGATCGGGCTGGAAATGGCGGCATTGTTGGCAAATGGCGGTATTTTCCGGCGGTTGGGGATGGTCGGCTTTGGGCGGTTCGGTAAAGGGAGCCAGTTCTAGCGTTGCCCCGCGTAGGCCGTCTATCAGGCCAGCCTGATGGAGCAATTTAGCCAAGGCATGGAATTCGGGGGCGTGTTGGCGTAATAAGCCGTTAAAGCTTTTTACGTTGTCTTCTCCACAGATTATTTTTTCCATCATTTTTTAAGATAGGTTAATTGTGCCATGAGTGCCTGCGGCGAAATATGCCCGCACAGCCGGAAGCCGCGTGGTATATGGCCTGTGCCATGCGTGCCATCTGTGCCATACCCCTATATACGCGAGAGGGTGCACATGTTGGGTTGATAGGTTTTTTTTTGTCCCTCGCGTGCGGGCGCGAAGGGCGACTTGGCACTCTTGGCACAACAAAGCGTTAGCCCACGTTGGGCGCGGGTTTGTGCTGTGCCGTGCAGGGTAGTTTTCACATGGCTCACATGGCACACATGGCACAACTTTTGTCATATTTTTGCTGTCAATCATAGCCTTTGCCTTTGTAGAGGTTGGCGGCGGCGCGAAATTGTTCCACGCATTGGCCTAGCCAACCCGTTTCGCTGTTGCCCGGATTCATTTCTAGGGAGTTGGGCGGGTATAGGAAGTATTTCGGGTTGGTCGGCCTGCTCCCGTCCAAGTAGCGTTTGCGTTCTTTACTCATCCCAGGGCGTTTGCTGAGGGTGTCAATTGTACGGTTTTGCGGCGAGGGCTTTACGCCCTGTTTCCCGCACCAGTAGCGGTAGAGGCTGTAAATGTCTTCGGTCAGGGCGGGTGTGTTGGGGATGCCGTCCAGCTCTTTGCCGACCCATTCGTCACAAAAGCGTTGGATGGAGTCTTTGCTAAGCGCGACCAGGTCTTCTTTGGCTTGGGTCATGGGCGGTTTGCTGTGTTCGTTAAAGTCACCCAGGTCAACGTTAAGCAGAAAGTCATGCAGGGCGGCAATGCCGCCGTTGTCTATTTCCGCCGCGACTTGTCGGTAAAATTCGGGGGCTTTTTTGGGCGGTGTCCAGATGACGCAGTGCCGCCTGTCGTCTTCTTCAATGACCACGGGCATCCGTTCGTTGGACAGGAAAACGAGGTTGACGTGGTTGCGCTCTTCGTAAGCCGCCATGTTTTTCGGGTTTACGCGTATCCACTCCCCAGTGATGAAGGCTTTAAGCTTGTTTTTGATGTGGTAGAGGTCGGAGCGGGCGACCACTTCATCGGCGATCAGAAATAGTTTGCGGCTGGCCCAGTCGTTGAATTTGTCCTCGACCGCCGATTGGTCGATGACGCGGCCATAGTGGCCGTACATAGCCATGATGGATTCAAAGAACAGGTTTTTTCCGGTGCCTTGGGGGCCATGCAACACCAGTGTGGTGCGCATTTTTGCGCCGGGGTGCTGTATGGGGTAGGCCAGCCATTTGATGACCCATGTTGCCAGTTCGTGGGCGTTGTTTTCGCCGCTGCACATGTGATAAAGAACGCCGAGCAGAGCGTTGCAGTTTCCGGCTTTGGGTGCGGTCGGCCAGCCCGCCCACAGGTTGCAGGTGACGTTGGGGTCTTCGCCGCTGGGGTCAAAGCCGACATTTTCCGGCCTGACGATGGCACGGTCGGGCGATTCTTGCCAACGCCGATGTATTTCGCGGGATTGGCAGAGGTCGCGCATGTCGGACAGGGGTATCAGCAGGTGTTCTTGGTGGTCAAAGACCATGCCGCCTTTGCCGTAGACTAGGCTAAAGCGTTCGAGCAGTTCAAATGCCGAGTCTATGGGTTTGAGCTGTTCTTTATCCCCCGCCCCCTGTTGGTTTTGTACCCGCGTTTTGGCACTCACGCTCCACCCGAACCGTTGAAGGGCGTTTTCTACCTGTAGCCGTACGGTGTGCAGGCCTTCTAGGGCGTGTAGGTCGTTGAAGTCGGTCAACTTGCCTTGGTTGCGGCTGTAGTGGTCAAATCTGGCGGCATCGTCTTGGAATACGGGGGCGATAACGCGCCCGTTGACGACCAGGGCGGCCAGTTCCGCGTAGTCTTGGCCGGTGTTTTTCTTTTTGTGGGCTTCGCCGCAGTGTGGGCAGGTGGCGGATGCGTTGATTTTGACGGGCTTGGCGCATTCTAGGCAGCGGGCGAACGCGTCATCATCTGCGCAGATGAGTTGCTTGGATTTTGGGTAGCGTTTTCTTATCGCCTTGCAGACGTGTTCGAGGTTGCCGGCATCAAAGGCGACGGCGACGGCAAAGCCGGTGGCCTCGTGTAGGGTCGCGGCGGTGGCGTAGCCTTCGGCGATTAAGATGATGTCGGTCGGTGTGCCAATGAGGTAGAAATGGCCTTTTTTCGCCACGCCGCTCGGCCAAAAGTGTTTGTCGCGCCCGTATTTTTTGATGAGGTCTTTTTGTTTTTCTTTGTCGAGGATGAATTGCAAGCCCCAGATCCTACCAGAGGTGTCCAGCAACGGCACGGCCATCGCCCCGCTGGGGCTGTAGCGGGCGCCGTGGTTTTGGATGCCTTTGCGGTGCAGGTAATCACAGTGGCCGACTTCGGACAATTTGCGCCAGATTTTGTCGGCTCGCAGGGCCGCCCGTTCGGCGCGTTGCTTTTGTTCCAGATCGGCGCGTTTTTTATCGTCCGCCAGACGTTGGCGGATGGCGGCGTTTTGTTCGGCGCTTAAGGCCTCTTTGTTGATCTCCACTTTCTGGGCGTTGTTTTCTGAGCCGTACCACACGCCATAAGAGCCGACAAAGAGGATGTCGCGCTTTTCGGTGGTGATCTCATGTAGGCAATACCAGCCGCGCTTCTCTTTGTCGCCCTCAATCGGGCAACGCTGCATTTTTCCGGTTATCAATTTCTCGACAACCAGCCCAAACGCCTTTAACTGCCCTAACACGTCCCCGTAATTGCTAGACACCGCGAATCATCCCAATAAATGAAAAAACAAATAAAAACAAAAAATTAACGCCCTATAAGCCGACATCCCCAAAAACACCCGCCAAAACAAAACGTTCAGTAACAAAAACACCCCCTAACTACCCCAAAAACGGGCGCACGCTTACCCTCGCTGTAAAGATGCGGGGGGAACCTAGGCCACGGGGGTGTTCAGTTGCTGAACATCCGCCTTTTATCAGGCGCAAAACAAGGGGGCGGCGGGGGTCAAACGCCCAACGCCTTGACCTTTAAGATGTTGCGCATGGACAGCAACACCGCCACCGCCCCATCAATCTGCCTTATCGCCTCCGGCGCAAACGGCCTGTCCTTTTCGTCCACCACCCCGTCCGCAAAAATCTCAGCCAAAGCCACCATCGTTTGCCCGTGCTTTCTCGCAACATCCCCCAGCGTCACAATATCCGCCACCGCATCGGTCGGGATGACCGACACCAACAGCCCTTGCCTACGCCCAAGCTCCACCTGCAACGCCAAGCGGCGGTCAAACGGAAACGCCGCGATCACCGACTCCAACATATCCAGCGGCAACCGCGCCGCCGTGTCCGGCTCCAACCACCGCTTAAACCGCTCCGCATCCCGCGCCATCCGCGTGGCGGCATCAGCCACCAAACTCCACTCCACCGTCCTCGACCCCAACAACACCGTCGCCTCATAATGCTCACGCACCCTAGCCACAAACAACGACATCGACATCCCCGTGTCATGCTGCAACGCCAACAAATGGCGCTCAACCACCTGAGTCACCGAATGGACTTGGATTACCTGCGGATCATTACGCATACAAAAAACCCAAAAATAAACAACAATCGACAAAAATATGTGAAAATAAATACCGTGGAAACCAAGGCACTAAAAACCGCCGCCATTAGCAGCGGCCAAAAATGCCCGATACCCAACGGCAAACGTCACCCCATAACAACCTGACCCAACCTAATGGCCGTTTCCCGCCCCTCACAAACCAACAAACAACCGACAGGAAGCGCACCATGATCCAAAGCCACCTTATCCCCAACGTCAACGAAGACAAGCTCTCCTACCTTCTCCTGGACACCCTCTACCGACACAGACACGTCATAACATCCGCTGGCGTTGGCAACATCATCAAAGATGACGTGCAAACGACCCCAACCGCCACGCAAACGCTGGAGACCCTTTACGGCTACATGCACACAATAAACTCCGAACCCACCATCAGATTTCAGGAAATCTCCACCACCCTTAACGTCGCCAAACGTGTCCGCAAAGCCTTGGAGGCCGCCAACGAAAAAGACGCTGTGTTTTTTGTGTGCAAAACCCCCGCGCTTTATGACGCGACCGTTGCCGCGCTTAACATCAGACCGCTTAAAAACACCATGTAATAACTTCATAAAAACCTCAAACCCCCCTTAAATTGGGGAAAAATGACAATCATAAAAAAGCCCCGTAAACCGCACGGGGCAGGCTTAAGCACCCTCTAAAGCAGATAACTACCGCGACCTGCCAGCGCGGGGAAACACAGGGTGGCAGGGGTTGCGCCCCCTGCCACCAAACAAAAAACATTAATTATCAATAAAATACAATTATCGTAGGTCGGGTTAGCGATAGCGTAACCCGACAGGTGCCGCTCGGATAATGTCGGGTTACGCTATCGCTAACCCGACCTACGCCAGCTCTTTTTTAAGCGGTGGCATCAAATCAGTTTTTTTAACTGAACCATTGGTAGCCAACTCTATTAATTCTGCATAATTGGTTTCGCCTGTATATTCAGTACGCGGAGGAACCCCTTTATTTTTCCACTTCATAACAGCTTTACCAGATACGCCACAAACTCTGCCGATAGCCTCGTAGCTGCCGAAAATTTCCTTAACACTTAAAATTTGTTCGGAGTATGTTTTCATAAAATCATTTAGTCGATTAACTTGCGCCAAAATATAGAACCACAAGTTACCATTGTCAAGCACTGATTGTAACTTACCTTTCTGATACACTAGAACTCATGGTTACTAATAATGAAAAACAAGAATTTTCAAACAGATTGAACTTGATCTTGGATAAGGCCGGTGTGCCACCTAAGGGCAAGGGCAGACAAGGTGCGCTTGCCGATGTTTTTGGGGTATCACAAAAAGGAGCGCGTAAATGGCTAGAAGGTGAGGCGATACCAGAAACAAAACGTATCACTAAATTTATAGAAATTTATAAGAAATACGGGGTCACTGGTGAATGGCTTTTGTATGGAAACTCAGATTATGCGCCGGATTGGGTGAAAGGAAAGAAAGGCGAAATAACATCGCCGCCTGTTGGGGTCGAACCCAACGCCGAATGGTTAGGCCACCTTGAAGAATGGGACGGCACCACTCCCTTAGGTGATGACGAAGTGGAATTGCCCTTTTTTAAAGAAGTTGAAATTTCAGCAGGAAGCGGTCGATTCCACATCCAAGAAAACAATGGCCGTAAGCTCCGATTTTCAAAATTAACACTTAAAAAGCATGGTGTTGCCATTGATTCAGCCGCCTGTATTCGGGTGGTCGGCGACAGCATGGAGCCGGTCATACGGGACGGCTGCACTGTCGGCATAGATACTGGCAAGCAAAACATAAAAGATGGCGACATTTACGCCATCGATCACTGCGGCCATTTGCGAATAAAACGCCTTTACAAATTGCCAGCAGGCATTATCCGAGTAAACAGCTACAACCCCGACTATCCAGACGAGTTCTATAATGAAAGCGATGGCCTTAGCCGTGTTATTGGGCGCGTGTTTTGGTATTCGGTATTGCTTTAAACCAAGAATCTAACAAAAAATACTCATAAATGAATACTTTCGCATTTGTCTATGTTTTTGACGTGATGCCAACTTCAGGTTCAACGTTTTTTGGACAAGTCAGGAAAGCGTTAGCCGATGTTTGGGTTTGCCACCTTTCCGAGGAAGAGGCAGAAGCAAAGGCACGTGCATATATCCTTGACCAAAGCTGGCTCATCCAGTCACTTCAACGCACTCTGAAAATCGAAGAAAAAAACATTCCTGATTATCGACCAGAGGCACAGGTACTTTTCTATCAAGCCAAAGCACACGGGATTTCAGCTGGCTTTGCATCTGTGCCACTAGTGGATCGAGAAGGCAACACTGTTGAAATTTGCCGCATGGCGCCTCCGCTCCATCAATCTGGCAACAAGCATTAGCTTGCATAATAGGCTCCTTTCATTTCACTTCAACGCACTCTAAAAATAGACGAAAATAAATTTCCTCATCAATGTTATCGACCAGATGCACAGGCAGTTTGTCTCTATCAAGCCAAAGCACACGGGATTTCAGCACCCTTTGTCTCGCCGCCACTACTGGATCGAGAAGACAACACTGTTGAAACTTACCGCATGGCACCTCCGCTCCATCAATCTGACAACAAGCCTTAGCCTGCCTAATAGGCTCCTCTTTTGTCTTTTGCGAATCGAATTTAACACTCATAATTTATCTATCGGAACAAGGTGTGCAGGTGGTTGAAATCCCTGAATAATGGCGGCGACAAATACTGCCGCCCTTGGAAAAGAAACCCTTAGATAACTTTCCACCACTTGGTCGTTGTGTAACCGCCTAAACAGCACCCCGCTCCGATTTATATCGATATGCCAAGTGCTTTCCACAAAATCACTATCAGAACCGCCCATCATTGCCTCCAAAGTTAAAAACATAACCCGCTAACGCGGGTTTTTTATTGCTCATGAAACCGGATTATATCCGGTTTTTTTGTGTCTTATAAAAAAAATGTTACCAATAGTTCTTGATTTTGGTAACTAAAAGTTCTAGTATTTCGCCATCAAAAAAAGAGCAAAAGGCAAAACCAATGCCCACCCAACAACCCCGCTACGAAGTATACAAAACCGAAGGCCAATATTATGCCTACGACCGTCACCAAGACATCTTCGTTGACCGCTTCAAAAATCCGGTTTCGTGTGGTTTTTTCACAAAATCAGAAGCCCGTTCCACCGTAAGACACCTCAACAAAACCAGTTAGCCGCTCCTCCTGAACTACCCACGCCCTAGAGCGTGGGGTTTTTTATAAGGCCAAGCCCATGAAACTTAAAAAAACCAAGAAAGAAAAACTCATTAACGGCATCGTTGCACTGATGGCCGCCACCGACAACCGCCGCCGCGCCCGAAAAATACGCGGGCAACGCTAACCCGCAGCGGGCAACCGCCGCTTAACCGCCAGAGGAAAGAAAAAATGACACACCCGCTTTTAACATCAGCCAGATTACTGACAACACTGGGCAACCCCCAAGACCTAAAACTATCGGCAAGCTACCTAGTGCTGTGGGATGTACCCGCCACCATCGAACTGGGTGCCATCCCCGACAGGGTTTACCTGAACAAGTACATGGTAAAGTCGGCCACGGCGGCGTTTACCCACATCGTCCAACGCGGCTTGGTCAACGAACTGAAAACCTTTAACGGCTGTTACAGCGTCCGCCTGAAAAAAGGCGGATCGACTTTTAGCCTACATAGCTGGGGCTTGGCATTCGACTTTAACGCCGAAACCAACGGCTTTGGCCGTAAACCGACCCTGAGTGCCGCGCTGGTGGCTTGCTTCACCGATGCCGGATTTGATTGGGGCGGTAAATGGGGCACTCCAGACGGGATGCACTTCCAACTGAGCGCGGCGGCGTTTGAGGCCGAGTACAGCGCCGCCCATCCAACCACCCATTAATCATCCCTACCCACCGTACCCGTCTTAAAGCGGGTACACCGAGGACGTTATGAATATAAGACAAGACCTAACCGTAAGTTTTCTGGAAATCCTTTGGGGTGATATTCAGGAATTGGTCAACCATTCAGCAGATGCCCCTTTCTTGAAACGCAACACTGTACTGATAACGGGGCTTGTCAACGGCCTTGCTGTTGCCTATTCAGCTTCCGACTTTGCCGATAATTGCATATTTTTAGACACCTTAGAAGCCACAACCATCGGCCTTAAAAACCTTGCGAAGCTTAATATCGGCACTCCAGCACACTGTCAGCACCTGCTTTCAATGTCCGCACGGGTCGCCGCTGGCCTAGCGTACTACAAACCGAGCTTAATGACAGAAACTACAGGACAACAGTGCTGACAAATAATGGAGCCGACCATGACACCGCAATTATTACCCGAAATGACCTACGGGGAAGCCAAAGAGGCGCATGACAGCCTAAAAGGCCTCCATAAAGCCGCCCGTAAAATCTTGTTAGAAATCCGCGACCGCAACGGCTGGAAAGTATTGGGCTTTGAGTCGTTTGTAGACTACGGGGAAAAGGAATGGGGATACAGCCAAGCTTACATCTACAGGTTAGCGTCCGCCGCCGAAATTGAAGCCACCTTAAATTCGCCTTTAGGCGAATTGCCCGAAACCTATTTGCGGCCATTGGCCAGCATCCCCGCCGATGAACGCCAGCAGGTTTTTGACGCGGCGATAGCCAACGTTGAAAAATCCGGTAAAAAACTGACCGCCAACTTCATAAAAGAAGCCGTGGCCGATTATAAACAGCGGCTAGACCAAGCCGACAAGGAAAACGGCCAGCTCAAGCAAAAGCTTGAAGACCAAAGCCAACGCATCTACGCCCTGGCGGAAACGGAAATAAACAAAAAGTTGCCGGGGCTACTGGAGCAACGCCAACAAGACATCGAAACCCAGTTAAGCCAAGATTTCCAAGCCCATATCGACGCCAAAACCAACGAAATTATGCGCTTAAGGGGCGAGTTGCAACGGCTAACCGACAACACCGACACCGCCGGACTCAACAGCGAAATAATCAGGCTTAATGACGAGATCAAAACCGAACAAACCAGATTGGCGCAATTGAAAAGCGACTATGCGGCGGAATGTGGCGCAAAAATAATTGATGAAATGTACGAAGCCACCATCAGCCAGATCATCAACGGCATCACCGGAAGCATGAACGACCTAAGCCAAGTGGCCGAAATGCACCCGAAGCACAAACCGTCCAAAGCACTAAAAGCGCGGTATGCCGTGGCTGCAAAACTGCTGATGGATGCCCATCTTTCATTAACGTTTTTGGCGACCGGAACCGCACAAAAACAAATTATGGTGGACAAATGATACCCCTTATCTCAGAAGAGCAGTTGGTGGAGTGGAGCGGCTATAAACGCCGCGCCAGTCTGCTCAACTGGCTAAACCACCACAAAATACCCTACCTGCTCGGCCAAGGCGGGCGCGTGTGCGTCACCGCCGATGCCATCAACCTGCCCTTGCTCCATATCCGCCATGAAACCGCCACCAGCAACAATGATATAGAATTCTGATGGTTAAACCACGCAAAAACGCCGAACACAACAAGCTGCCCAAATACGTTTACATACGGCGCGGCTTTTACATCTACCGCCCACACTTGGGCAATGGCAAACTGGGCAAAGACATTAAGCTCTGCCCCGTCACCGCGCCCTTGTCAGAACTGCACAAACA
Source organism: Methylovulum sp. (assembly GCA_028713595.1). Taxonomy (GTDB): domain Bacteria; phylum Pseudomonadota; class Gammaproteobacteria; order Methylococcales; family Methylomonadaceae; genus Methylovulum. The sequence goes on from JAQTNZ010000017.1 coordinate 11,191, forward strand.
CTACGAATCCTTAACCTGCACCAATGCCCCCAGAAAAACGCTGGACTGGCTGTTTGGACAATACCTGACCTCCAAGCAACACGCCGCCAAAAGCGTCAAAACCCGCGCCGAATACGAAAAAAACGCCAAAACCCTACGCAACACCACAACCAAAAGCGGCACGTTATTTGGGCAGATAGACGTGGAGCGCATCACCCCTGGCACTATCAGGAAATACATAGACGCACGCGATAAGCCCGTATCCGCCAACCGCGAAGTGGCGTTTATGTCAGTCTGTTTTTCCTGGGCGGTCGAGCGCGACCTGCTCAAATCCAACCCCTGTAAAGAAGTCCGCCGCAACAGCGAAAAACCGCGCACCCGTTACGTCACCGATGAAGAATACCAGCGCCTCTACGCTATGGCGGCAAAATACCCGCACGTCCAATGCGCGATGGAATTCGCCTACCTGTGCCGTATGCGCTTATGTGAAGTGTTGGATCTGAAAAAATCCGACATCGGCACCAGCGGCCTGCACATCCGCCGCCGCAAAGGTAGCCGCGACAACATCACCACCTGGACACCCAGACTGGAAGCCGTCATAAAACACTGCACGTCATTGCCCACCACCCACGCCGACATAGAAAACCCGCACCTTATCAGAGGGCAAACAGGCGACAAACTGACCGAAAGCGGCTTCCAAACCTTATGGCAACGGCTAATGGTCAACGCGGCTGAAAACGGCTTGGAGCGTTTTACTTTCCACGACCTAAAGGCTAAGGGAGTCAGCGACACCGAAGGCAACAAACAAGAAGCCAGCGGACATAGGACAGCGGCTATGGTCGATACCTATAACCGGAAATTGTCGGAGGTTAAGCCAGCGGGGGGAGGATGATTTTGTAAGGCTCATGCCACATCCTGAAAGCAAAGGTGGCAACAACCCCTTAATTAGGCATATCTTCTTGTAGCTGCTGTAAATTGTTTATTACGGTTTTAGTGGACAAATGGTCTTTGCCCAAAGCTTGCTCACAAATCGCCAAGCTGCGGAAGTACAGCGGTTCGGCTTCGGCGTAGCGGCCTTGGTCGTAGAAAAGATATGCCAGGTTGTTGAGGCTTTGGGCGACATCGGGGTGGCCGCCGCCCAACGCCTGTTCCCAAATCGCCAAGCTGCGGCGGAGCAGCGGCTCGGCTTCGGCGTAACGGCCTTGGTGGTGGAAAAGCACTGCCAAGTTGTTGAGGCCTTGGGCGACATCGGGGTGGCCGCCGCCCAAGGCTTGTTCCCAAATCGCCAAGCTGCGGCGGTACAGAGGTTCGGCTTCGGCGTAGCGGCCTTGGGCGTGGAAAAGTCCTGCCAAGTTGTTGAGGCCTTTGGCGACAGCGGGGTGGCCGCCACCCAACGCCTGTTCCCGAATCGCCAGGCTGCGGCGGTACAGCAGTTCGGCTTCCGGGTAGCGGCCTTGGGTGTCGAAAAGCAATGCCAGGTTGTTGAGGCTGGTGGCGACATTGGGGTGGACACCGCCCAACACCTGTTCCCAAATCGCCAAGCTGCGGCGGAGCAGCGGTTCGGCTTCGGCGTAGCAGCCTTGGTCGTGGAAAAGCAATGCCAAGTTGTTGAGGCCTTTGGCGACATCGGGGTGGCCGCCGCCCAACACCTGTTCCAAAATCGCCAAGCTGCGGCGGTACAGCGGCTCGGCTTCGGCGTAGCGGCCTTGGGCTTGATAAAGCAATGCCAGATTGTTGAGGCTGGCGGCGACATCGGAGTGATCGCCGCCCAAGGCTTGCTCCTTAATCGCCAGGCTGCGGCGGTACAGCGGTTCGGCCTCCGCATATTGGCCTTGATCGTGGAAAAGCCCTGCCAAATTATTGAGGCCTTTGGCGACATCGGGGTGGCCGCCGCCCAAGGCCTGTTCCCAAATCGCCAAGCTGCGGCGGTACAGAGGTTCGGCTTCGGCATAGTGGCCTTGGGCGCGGAAAAGCTCCGCCAAGTTGTTGAGGCTGGTGGCGACATTGGGGTGGACACCGCCCAACACCTGTTCCCGAATCGCCAAGCTGCGGTGGTACAGCGGCTCGGCTTCGGCATAGTGGCCCGCATAAAGCCAAGCACTTCCCGCTTCGTTTAAGTAATCAGCCAATTTTTCCAAAAAACCTGACGGCACAATATCGGCGGCCTCCTGAAAATAAGCGGCGGCTTCGGCATATTTGATTTGCGCCAGCTTTAAATCGCCATTGCGTGCCGCGCTTTCCGCTGCGGACAACAGGCGTTTATTGGCGTTTTCCTGCATGGTTTTTGCGGCCAACAAATCCTTGGCTTTCGCTTGGTTAATAAACGCTTCCGCCTGGTCAAACTCGCCTTGTTCCAAAACCTGTTCCGCTTGGCTCAACAAGGCTTTTATCTCCGGGTCTTCCGATTGGAAGCTGGCGAGTTCTTTTAAGGCGTTCAGGTAACGCTCGGCAATGGTGCGTAAGGTGTGGTCGTAATCCTGATAGGGGACGGCCTGTTCTTCGAGGATTTTAAAAAAGTTTGCCAAGGCGTTTTGGGTAACGCCCAGTTCCTTGGCGAGCGCCGCAAATTCTTTTGGCGGGATGCCGTAATGAATATCACGGCCTGCCTGAAGGGTGGTGTTATGGCTTCCTGTTACCGATTGTTCGGCAGAGGATGGCCTTTTAAACCATCTGAACAGGTTCATTCACTTTCCGTTATGTCACCACCCGCTTGCGCTGTGTGGTTATGCGACCCGTTTACGGTTTGGTTTAAGGTTGTCGTTGGCGGCGGCTGCTTTTTTCTAAAAAACAAACCCATTAATCCGCTAACCACAACGACACCTATCCCGCTGAACAGCCATTCCCATGATTTATGTGCTATTAAATAGTCAATCATCTGCCTTAACCCTTCTGATAAAACCAAAGAGCTGTCATGATAGCATGGTATTTGTTGGAGTAATATTGTTATCTTATGCCCTTAAGCGGCAAGGATAACCTTTGATTTTTAGCACGTCCATTGCTTTGGACACGCCTAATTTTTAGGCAAACAAAATAGGAGTTTTTCGGGGGAAAATCGGCCAAAATGAAAAAGTTTTGGACAAAGTTTTGGACAGGCAATAAAAAAGGCCTAGGTATTTCTACCTAAGCCTTTGAATTCTTTGGAGCTGGAGATGGGACTCGAACCCGCGACCGGCTGATTACAAAT
>JAQTNZ010000018.1 GCA_028713595.1 Methylovulum sp.
GGACACGGATTTTTTTCTCCATTTCCAAAATGTCCACCTCGCCTTCCATCAGCATCATCAAACTTTCCAGACGGCTTTGGATATTGGCGTTTTCCAAAATGGCTTGCTTGTCCTGGACTTTCAGGCTCATGTGCGCCGCCATCGTGTCCGCCAAACGGCTGGGGTCATCAATGCCCGCCAAGGAAGTCAGCACTTCGGGCGGAATCTTGTTGTTCAGCTTGACGTACTGCTCAAACGAGCTGATTGCCGTCCGTTGCAACACATCCTGTTCTTGCTCGGACAGCCCCAAAACCTCTTCCACAGATGTCACTATCGCCGAGTAAAAAGTGCCGGTATTCTGATAAGACACCACGCTGATCCGCTCGCTACCCTCAACCAAGACCTTAACCGTGCCATCGGGCAGCTTAAGCAATTGCAGGATATTGGCGAGCGTGCCCACTTGATACAGATCGGTAAAATCCGGCTCATCGACTTCGGCTTCTTTTTGTGCCACCAGCAAAATTTGCTTGCTGTCACGCATCGCCGCGTCTAACGCGTCGATGGAACGCTCCCGCCCGACAAACAAAGGGATGACCATGTGCGGATACACCACCACATCGCGTAGCGGCAGCACCGGGATCAACACATCGGCTGCTTGTAACTCTGTTATATGATCTGTTTTCATAAAATGCGTCCTTAAAACACCATTTGATGGAATAAAAAAGCAGATTTTTTTATTCCGCGCCCGTAAAAGTAAGATTATGAGGACGGTACTGAAAATAGCAAGGATTCTGTTGCAAAATAGGTGTTTTTATTGGGCATAAGCCGCCTTTTTTCGCCAGCCATGCCCTACTTATCATCCGCCCCGTAACAGGGCTTTTTCTTGAGGGCGGCAAAAATCCTCAACTTATGGGTTAAGGAGCAGTCTTGGGCGTGCGGCAACACTAGCCCTATGCGCTTGCCCACGTCCTCCCCATCCTCCATTTTAAGGTACTCTAACTTCACGAAGGTTTCAAAATAATCCATGTCAACGGCCCACACCACCTTAACCCAGCCTTTAAGGTTGGCCTGCGGAAATTCACAGGCCAACACCATGTCTTTTTCAACGCCAACCAGAATGGGCAAACGGACCACCAGCTCATCTTCCGACAGGCTCACGGTTAGAAAATCAAAATACTCGCTGTGTAACACCAAGCGGCCAGGAATGACCAAATTTGACATATAGGCATGATCGTTGTCGCAAGCAGCGCTGGCACCGCAAGAGACTAGATTTTGAAATTCCAAGCCCAGAAAAATTTGCAGGTGCCGGTCTGTGGACATCCGGGCTATTTTTGCGCCCCCGAACAAATGCAACGGGGGGATGCAAAAATTGATGGCCTTATGTGGCGGCAATTCTTCCAAGATATGTTTGCCATCGGCGCTCAAGTACCCTCCTTTCAACCCCACCAGTACGCCTGACGTGGAAATATTCTTGACGATGACCTCCCGTTTTTCCTCGCCAAAATACAAATGACCAGGCGAGGTGATGGCTTTGCGGTAAGCCCGTTGTTTTAGTGCAGCCTTCATGGTGAATCCTTGCGGTTTATTGGGTTAATACGCATTGGAACAGTCAAAATTACGCATCCAGAATTTTCATTAGAGCACTTGCAGGGAAAATTTCAACTGTGTATTTTACTAAGTAATTCTACAAGTTAGACAACATTTATCGCCAATGGTGCGATAATTCGCAACAGGTGTTGGCCTTGCCACCCCGCGAAAACCGGCAAGGACTTAAGCCAATACACGCACATAACTGCAAGGTTTATGCCAGAGCCTTTGACAGGGAATAGCCTTGTTAAAATACACCCGCCAAGTTAAGCCGTGCGCGGGTTTACTCGTTCCCACGCGCTGCGTCATTGCCATTAAGTTAATGGATTTGTGCCTGTAATTTCAACAAGATAAAAGTAGAGCCCTCGTTCCCACACGCTGTGTGGGAATGCGGTCAGGACGCGCTGCGTCCCGTTCCACACCGCAGCGCGGGTGGCACTGCATTCCCACACAGCGTGTGGGAACGAGTGTGTACTTATTAACAGCCTGATTGTTAAATACAAATCCTTAACTTAATGGCAGTGAAGTTAAGCCGTGCGCGGGTTCGGGTAACTGTGAAATAATAGCCCTTTAACGCACCTCTTTTTAACCACGATATAGACAGACATTATGGCGCAATATATCTATTCCATGAATCGGGTCGGCAAAATCGTCCCGCCTAAAAAATACATCCTCAAAGACATTTCCTTGTCGTTTTTCCCGGGCGCGAAAATCGGCGTGCTGGGCCTGAACGGCTCAGGAAAATCAACCTTGCTGAAAATCATGGCCGGTATCGACAAGGAAATAGAAGGCGAGGCAATCCCGCAAAAAGGCATTTATGTCGGGTATCTGTCGCAAGAGCCGCAACTGGATGCCAGCAAAACCGTGCGCGGCAATGTCGAGGAAGCGGTGGCAAACGTCAAGGCCGCTCTGGGCGAGCTGGATGCCGTGTATGCCGCTTATGCCGAACCGGATGCCGATTTTGACAAACTGGCGGCTGACCAAGCGCGTCTGGAAGACATTATCAATGCGCTGGACGGACACAATATCGACCGCAAACTGGAAGTTGCCGCCGACGCCTTGCGGCTGCCGGATTGGGATGCCGATGTCACAACCTTGTCGGGCGGGGAAAAGCGCCGGGTCGCCTTGTGCCGTCTGTTGCTGTCCAACCCCGACATGCTGCTGCTGGACGAGCCAACCAACCATTTGGATGCCGAATCGGTGGCCTGGCTGGAAAGGTTCCTGCATGACTATACCGGCACCGTGGTCGCCGTTACCCATGACCGTTACTTTTTGGACAATGTCGCCGGTTGGATTTTGGAACTGGACAGGGGGTCGGGCATCCCTTGGGAAGGCAATTATTCCAGTTGGCTAGACCAAAAAAGCGCCCGGTTGCTGTTGGAGGAAAAGCAGGAATCCTCGCGCCAAAAAGCCATGAAGGCGGAATTGGAGTGGGTGCGCACCAACCCTAAAGGTCGCCATGCCAAGAGTAAGGCGCGGCTGGCGCGGTTTGAGGAACTGTCCTCAGCCGATGTGCAAAAGCGCAATGAAACCCAAGAAATTTATATCCCACCCGGCCCACGTTTGGGCGATGTCGTCATCGAAGCCCATAACATCAGCAAAGGCTTTGGTGAGCGGCTGTTAATCAATGACTTGAGCTTTAAATTGCCGCCGGGCGGCATTGTCGGCATTATCGGCCCGAATGGCGCGGGCAAATCGACCTTGTTCCGCATGATGGCGGGGCAGGAGCAGCCGGATTCAGGCACGTTGACCATGGGGCAAACGGTGCAGTTGGCTTATGTTGACCAGTTGCGTGATGATATGGACGACAATAAGACGGTCTGGGAAGAAGTGTCGGACGGCTTGGACATGATTACCGTCGGCAAGTATGAAACGCCGTCACGCGCCTATTTGGGGCGTTTTAACTTTAAGGGCGGCGACCAGCAAAAACGCATCGGCAACTTGTCGGGTGGCGAGCGTAACCGCGTGCATTTGGCTAAATTGCTGAAAACCGGCGGCAATGTCCTGTTGCTTGACGAACCAACCAACGACTTGGACGTGGAAACCTTGCGGGCGTTGGAAGAGGCGTTGCTGTCCTTTCCAGGCTGTGCCGTGGTCATCTCGCATGACCGTTGGTTTTTGGACCGGATCGCCACGCATATCTTGGCGTTTGAAGGCGATAGCCAAGTGGTTTGGTTCGAGGGCAACTACGAGGATTACGAGGCGGACAGGCACCGCCGCTTGGGCAGTGATGCCGACAACCCCAAGCGTTTGAAGTATAAGAAACTGGCGTAATACGCCACTGCCGTTGGGCGGGCAGGTTTGCCCACCCAACGGCAAGCATAAAAAAAACCGCTGTTGACAGCGGTTTTTTTATTGCAGAAACTGCTAAAACTTAAGCTTTTCTTCTGCGGGAAGCCGCCATTCCTGCTAAAGCAAGACCCATTAAGGTGATAACGCTGGGCTCGGGTATGCTGGAGGTTTCAAAAAAATTGAACGCCAAGTCTGTTCCCACATTGTTCAGATTAAAATCAAATTTCAAACTGGCGATATGGGCTAAGTTGCCGCTACCACTGAGCAAGGAAAACAAAATATCAAAACTATGCGCCGAGTTTACCACAGGTATCGCATAATTGGTCAGTGTCAATGTGTTGCTTGACGTATCAGTCGCAATTATATTTAAAAGGGACGCATGGTCTGCTGATATAAAATGCAAGCGGAACAAGCTATTGCCACCGCCGTTTGTCAAATCGACCCCACTTGGGGCTGTGGTGTTCCATGATACGAAAGCATTGCCCAATACGTCATCAGATGAAGCTATGCTCAATTTATTAATAGAGCCAGCCACTTGGGTAGAAAGGGAGGAGCCTTCGCCACCTGCTGACATGTTAGCAGATAGGGTACGGCTCTCAAACACCGATGTCGTGGCAGGAGTGTTTAAGAGTGAATTGGTTTTTGTGACCGCTGTGGCATCAAGAACATCATCAGTGGCTCCATTTGAACCCGATTGGCTTCTGCCAAAGCTGTCAATTACTAGTGGTGAAGCATAGCCGCTATTAGCAAACACCATCATACCCATAACGGCAGTGGCAAGTATTAGTTTTTTCATAACAATTCCTTAATACAAGGTTAAATTTATAAAGTGGGTATTGGGGTTTTATCCAAAAAAAATATTACTATTATCTTTTTCGACAAATCCATGGTGGTTTTTAATCCGTTTAACGATGGGATAAATTCTCGCTATAGCTATAAGCATAAATCGTACCGATTTTTTATCTTATTGTTTTTACTTTTTAAAATAATGAGGGATAGCGCATCGAAGGCAGTGGTCAGCAAAAATGTAAATTTTTTAGACAATGCCCTCCAGTTTCTTGCTTGGGCTATTTCATATCGGCGCTTTAAATACCTGAATGTATATCGGCTTTGACCTTAGCCTATTATTTTTTGGTGCTTGTCGGGGATGGGAAGGTAAAAAATACTGAAAGTGACGGAGATTTGTTTTTGGTAACGCCTTTAGGTATGTAAATAAACCTGACAGCCAGGGTAAGCAAAAGGAAACGGGGCTACCAAGCCGACTTAACACGCCTTAACTTAAACAACACCAATGACGGTGAAAATCAGGCCAACCCTAGCAAACCATTTTGCCGCGCACCGACAGGCATTTGACCCTTACCCAAAACCATGCAAAGCTTCCCGCCCGGCAGGCTTTTAAGATAATCACCGCACAGGCCGGGATGAATCGGTTATAATCGGCTATTTTCGGATCAACCAGTCAATCAAGGCATGTCAGAAATACGTTCAGAGCTTAAACGGCGGCGCACTTTCGCCATCATTTCCCACCCCGATGCAGGCAAGACCACCATCACCGAAAAACTGCTGCTGTTCGGCGGGGCAATCCAGCTGGCGGGGTCTGTCAAAGGGCGTAAGGCGGCACGCCATGCCACTTCTGACTGGATGGAAATGGAAAAGGAACGCGGCATTTCGGTGACCACCTCGGTGATGCAGTTTGAGCATCACAATGCCATTATCAACCTGTTGGACACCCCCGGCCATGAAGACTTTTCCGAAGACACTTACCGCACCTTGACGGCGGTGGATTCGGCGCTGATGGTGATTGACGTGGCGAAAGGGGTCGAAGAGCGCACCATTAACCTGATGGAAGTATGCCGGTTACGGACAACCCCGATCCTGACCTTTATCAATAAGCTGGACCGCGAAGGCCGCGAGCCGATAGAGCTGATGGACGAAGTGGAAAATGTGCTAAAAATCCAATGCGCCCCGATTACCTGGCCTATCGGCATGGGCAAGCGTTTTAAAGGCGTTTACCATCTGTATAAGGATGAAATCCATTTGTTCAGCGCCCAACATGGTGGCCGCATTGCCGAAGCGGAGGTCATCAGAGGGCTACACAACATTAAGCTGGATGAGTTGCTGGGCGACCAGGCCGAAGAGCTGCGCGAGGAAATTGATTTGGTCAAAGGCGCCAGCCATGAATTTGAGCTGGATGCGTATTTGGCGGGCAAGCTCAGTCCGGTCTTTTTTGGCTCGGCGATCAATAATTTCGGGATTTTGGAATTGCTGGACGCGTTTGCCGAATATGCCCCGCCCCCTAGGCCGCGTGAGGCCGAACAACGCACCGTGCAACCGGATGAAGATAAATTTACCGGCTTCGTCTTTAAGGTGCAGGCCAACATGGACCCGGCACACCGTGACCGGGTGGCGTTTTTGCGGGTCTGTTCGGGCAAGTTCGACAAGGGCATGAAAATCCACCATGTCCGCTTAGGCAAGTCCGTGCAGGTCGCCAATGCCATCACGTTTCAGGCGGACACCCGTAAAAGTGTCGAAGAGGCTTATCCTGGGGATATTATCGGCCTGCATAATCATGGTACGATTCAGGTGGGGGACACTTTTACCCAAGGCGAAGTGTTGAAGTACGGCGGCATCCCCTACTTTGCCCCCGAACTGTTCCGCCGCGTGGTGCTAAAAGACCCGTTACGCGCCAAGGCCTTGCAAAAAGGCTTGGTGCAATTGACCGAAGAGGGAGCCACCCAGTTGTTCCGCCCCCTCAAAAACAACGATTTGATTTTAGGGGCGGTCGGGGTGTTGCAGTTTGATGTCACCGCGTTCCGGCTGAAGGGTGAATATAATGTCGAATGTGTCTATGATGCCGTGCCCATTTCCACGGTGCGCTGGGTCAGTTCCGACAAACCCGCCAAGCTTGAAGAGTTTAAGAAAAAGGCTTTTGACAATTTGGCCGAAGACGGCGGCGGTTATTTGGTGTATGTCGCCAACAGCCGGGTCAATTTGCAATTGACCGAAGAGCGCTGGCCGGACATTAAGTTTAGCGCCACGCGGGAGTTATAGTCGTAGGGGACTTGAAAACGGCAAAAATGCCCCAAGGCTTAGGATAATAATCCCTAGGCTCCCCATCCAGTTTCTTAATTTCCCTATTTTCAACCATGTCTGAAAAAAACAGTGCTGCACAAGCCGCTTTAAGCCAGCTTAAGACCTTTATCAACGGGCAAGTGATCGGTCAGGACGCGCTGGTCGAAAGGATGCTGATCGGCTTGCTGGCCGACGGGCATATCCTGGTCGAAGGTGCGCCCGGCCTTGCCAAGACCCGTGCCATCAACATCCTGAGCAAAGGCATACAGGGCGATTTCCATCGGGTGCAGTTCACCCCGGATTTGTTGCCCGCCGATTTGACCGGCACCGAAATTTACCGTCCGCAACAAGGCACGTTTGAATTCCAAAAAGGCCCGCTGTTCCACAACCTGATCCTCGCCGATGAAATCAACCGCGCCCCCGCCAAAGTGCAGGCGGCCCTGTTGGAAGCGATGGCGGAGCGGCAAATCACCGTCGGGCAGGCCACTTATCCCCTGCCCCGCTTGTTTATGGTCATGGCCACCCAAAACCCGATTGAGCAGGAAGGCACTTATCCACTGCCGGAAGCCCAGCTTGACCGCTTTTTGTTACATGTCAAAGTCGATTACCCCAGTGCCGAGCATGAAAAGGCAATTTTGCATTTGGTCAGGGCGGAAGCCAAGCAAACCGCCCAGACCCCAGCCGAACCGTTTAAGGCCATCAGCCAAGCCACCTTGTTTACCGCCCGTGATGAAGTGCTGGACTTGTATATGGCCGATAATCTGGAAGCCTATTTGTTGCAGATTATTTTGGCGACCCGCAATCCGCAAGTGTATGGTGAGGACTTGGCGGGCTGGCTGCAATACGGGGCCAGCCCACGCGCCAGTATCGCCCTAGACCGTTGCGCTAGGGCCAAAGCTTGGTTAGCCGGACGTGATTTTGTCGCCCCCGAAGATATTCAGGACATGGCTTTTGACGTGTTGCGCCATCGGCTGATTTTGTCCTATGAGGCGGAAGCGGAAGGCATCACCACCGACCGCTTCATCCAAGAACTCCTTGCCAGAATTGCCGTGCCTTGATGTTAGCCAAAGCCTTTCCAGACAGCGTTGACCCTAGGGTCGCAGTCTCCCTGACTAGCCTGATTGATCTGGCCGGTTTTGCCGTACGCATTAAGCTGCACCATCCGCAGTTTCGGGCGCGGCAAAGCGGCGGCTATGTGTCGCGTTTTAAAGGCCGGGGTATGGAGTTTGAAGAAGCCAGGATTTATCAGGCCGGCGATGACATCCGCAGCATAGACTGGCGGGTGACGGCACGGACGGGGACTACCCACACCAAAATATTTCGCGAAGAGCGCGAAAAGCCGGTGTTTATTTCCGTGGACAACCGTGCGCCCATGCACTTTGCCACGCGTGGCGTGTTCAAATCGGTGCTGGCGGCCAAATTGGCGGCGGTGTTGGCGTGGACAGCCCAACAACAAGGCGACCGGATTGGCGGGCAACTGTTTGCCGAGCAGTATTGCCGTGAATTGAAACCGCAAAATGGCCGGCAATCGGTGTTGCGGTTTTTGGATATGCTGGTCAATGGCAATAACGTACAAGCCCATACCACTACCCCCGCCATGGCCCTGGAACACGTGTTGGCAAGACTGACCCATCATGCCCGCCCTGGCAGCTTGGTGTATATCATCAGCGACTTTCGCGGCCTGACCGCGCAAGCGGAAATTTATCTTGCCAAATTGGCCGAACATTGCGATGTGGTGCTGGTTTTCATTTATGATGCCTTGGAAAAACGCTTGCCCAGTTACAAAGGCCATTACCGTTTTACTGACCAAGAGCGGGAGATCATTATCGACAGCGCCGACAACCAACGCTTGCTTGCCTATCAGCAGCATTTTGCTGACCGCCAGCACCGTTTGGAACAATTGGCAAAAAAACGGGGCCTGGTTCTGATTGAATGCAGCACCACCGAAGACCCGTTGACCTGTTTACGATAGGCGTTCTTTCCGTTAGCTCTTTTTTCCTGATAACTGACGTTACGCAGTAACGTGCTTATCTCCCGTTTGCCGCGCTGAGCACCGCAGGTTTTGTCGGGATCAGCCCGAAGGGGCGCGGCAGGGATGCCGCGCGTCGGCAGGCGGGCAGGGGAAGCCCGCTCTGCCGACCCCCGACAAAACCGAGGAGCGCAGGATGAAGCGGCAACCGGGCCGCCTTTTCTTTGGATACTTTCTTTTGGCGGAGCAAAAGAAAGTGTCTCGCCTTCGGGTGCGAGAACCCGATTAAAACAATTATCGCGATAGCGATTCATTATTACATTTTTCAATTTTGCAAAAATGACTACATAACATCAGCTGAGAAGACATGACACCTACGCAACTGCAACTTAAAGGCCTTCATCTGCCCGAAGCCATATCCTGGTGGCCCCCCGCCCTGGGCTGGTGGCTGGTGGCGCTGGCGGCGGCCGGTACGTTGGCCTTGTTGTACTGGCTGTATAAACGTCTGACCCGCAAAACGGCGGTAAAAACGGCGCAAAAATTATTGCTGGCGATCAGACAGCATCCTGATTGGGATAATGCCCAAAAATTGCAGGAATTGTCCGCCCTATTGCGGCGGGTCGCCATCAGCATCGCTCCGAACACCAATGTCGCCAGCCTGACAGGCGACACCTGGCTGCATTTTCTTGACCAAGCCTTAGCCAATTCGGCCTTTAGCACCGGCATTGGCGCTTGCCTTGCCGATGCGCCGTATCGGCCTATAGCCTTATCGGATGCCGAAATGGCGCAACTTTTCAGCCTGTGTGAAGCTTGGCTCAAGCAATGCGCCCGACCCGCCCGCAACACTCCCATACCGCAAAAAACGCCCTTATGATCGCTCTGGAATGGCCTTGGTTACTGGCGGCTTTGCCCTTGCCCCTGCTGTTGCGCTGGCTATTGCCTAGCCATCAGCCGAATGGGCAAGCGGCATTGAAAGTCCCCTTTCTTGATGATTTTGACGATGCCCCGACCTTGGTCATCACGCAAAAAAAATGGCCGCTGTGGCTGGCTGGGGTAGCTTGGTGCCTGTTGGTGGTGGCCAGTACCCGCCCGCAGTGGCTGGGTGAACCCATTGAACAGGCGGTCAGCGGGCGCGACCTGATGTTGGCGGTGGATTTATCCGGCAGTATGGAGGCGCAGGATTTTTTTCTCAACAAAGAACCCGTTGATAGGTTGACCGCCGCCAAAGCGGTCGCCAATGATTTTATTAACCGCCGCGTCGGCGACCGTATCGGCCTAATTTTGTTCGGTACCCAAGCGTATCTACAAACCCCGCTGACCTTTGACCGAAAAACGGTAATGACCTTATTAGATGAGGCGCAACTAGGACTGGCCGGCGACAATACCGCCATCGGCGATGCTATCGGCTTAGCGGTCAAACGCCTAGGGCAACAACCGGAAAATAGCCGCGTGTTGGTTTTAATGACCGATGGTGCCAATACGGCGGGTGAAGTCTCACCGTTAAAAGCGGCGGAACTGGCACAGGCGAAAAAATTAAAGATTTACACGATAGGCATAGGCGCCGATGAAATGCTGGTGCGCAGTTGGTTCGGCAACCGCAAAGTCAACCCGTCGATGGACTTGGATGAAAAGACCCTCATCAAAATTGCCGAAAGCACCGGCGGGCGTTATTTCCGCGCCCGTAATGCCGACGAGCTGGACAATATTTATAGGTTGTTGGATAAGTTGGAACCTATCGAAAAAGACAAACAATATTACCGTCCCCACAGCGAGCTGTTTTATTGGCCTTTGGCGGCCGCCTTGCTGTTGGCGGCGGGCGTGTCCGCGCTGCGGGTGAGGTGGTGATGGCTGATTTTCATTTTATCAGGCCCTTGATGCTCTTAGGTCTAGCGCCGCTAATGGCCTTAGTGGTGTTGCTATGGCGCAGCAAGTTGAACCAAGGCATCTGGACATCGGTGTGTGACGAGGCCCTGTTGCCGTATTTGTTGCAGGAAAAAGCCGGACGGCCTGTCCGTGGCCTCTTGGGTATCGGCGCAATCGCCGCCAGTTTGGCGGTCATTGCCCTGGCGGGGCCGACATGGCGGCAAGTCGCCCTGCCGGCGTTCAGGAACGCTTCGGCGGTGGTGATCGCCTTGGATTTGTCCGGTTCTATGGATGCCCAGGACATCAAGCCCAGCCGTTTGGTGCGGGCGCGTTATAAGATCGCCGATTTGTTAAGACAACGTAAAGACGGGCAAACGGCCTTGTTGGTCTATGCCGGGGCGGCCTTTACGGTGACACCGTTGACCGATGACACCCAGACGATAGACAGCCAACTGTCGGCATTGACCACCGACATCATGCCCAGCGCCGGCAGCGATACCCAGGCCGCCATCGCCAAGGCGGTGGACTTGTTCAAGCAAGCCGGGCTGCAAAAAGGCCAAATCATTTTGGTCACTGACGGTATTGATGCCAGTGACCTATCGCGCGTCATCAAGACGTTAGGCAGTTACCAACTATCGGTTTTAGGGGTCGGCACCGCCGATGGTGCCCCCGTCCCCAAAGCGGATGGCGGTTTTGTCAAAGACCGCCAAGGCGGCATTATCATCCCCAAAATGGATGCGGCGCTGCTTAAGCAATTGGTGCAAGCAGGCCATGGCGTATACCAAACTATCAGCGCCGATGACAGCGACATTAAAGCCTTATTGGCGACCTTAAACCAAGCCGCCCAACCCGATGACAAGAGCAATAATGATGTTAGGGTGGCGGTATGGGATGATGAAGGCCCGTGGCTGTTATTGTTAGTCTTGCCATTGGCGGCCTTAGGCTTTAGGAAAGGGGTGTTGGCTATCGGATTTTTACTGTTGCTGCCCCTACCGCAAAACAGTTATGCGCTGGGTTGGCAGGATGTGTGGCAAACCCCCGACCAACAGGCACAACAAAAATACCGGCAACGGCGCTATGCCGAGGCCGCCCAACAATTTACCGATAGCCAGTGGAAAGCCGCCGCGCACTATCAGGCCGGGGAGTACGACAAGGCGGTACAGGCCTATCAGGCGGCGCCACAACCTGGCAATGCCGATTATTTTTATAATTTGGGCAACGCCTTGGCGCAAGCCGGGCAATTGGAGGCGGCCTTAAAAGCCTACGACCAGGCATTGACCATCAAACCCGATGATGCCGACAGCCAATATGCCAGGGATGTGGTCGCCAAAGAACTGGCAAAGCCCAAACCTAAGCCCGAGCAAAACGATCAACAGTCCCAGCAAGATGATAAAAAATCGGCTGACGACAAATCCCAACCCGATGAAAAATCAGGGCAACAGCAAGACGGCCAACAGGCGCAAGATAATGCCGATAACCAGCAAAAACCGGAAACAAAGCCGGAACGCCCCAGTGACGATAGGGCCGGGCAACCATCGCAAGACTCCCAAAAGCCATCACCCCAGCCGAATAAGGATAAGATGAGTGAACAGGCGGCAAAAGCGGTGCAACAGGCTACGCAAAAACCGGCTGCGGACAAGGCGCAAAAACCAGAAGCCGCCGTCTCCGTAGAGTCGGCTGAACAGCAGCAGGCCAATGAACAATGGCTAAAACGCATCCCCGATGACCCGGCGGGCTTATTAAAGCGCAAGTTCAAGTACCAATATGGCCGACGCGCGGCCCAGGCAGATGAAAAGGACAGGGACTGATAAATGGCATGGCTAACGGTTGTCATAACATTCACCCTTTGCATCGTCTATAATCCCTATAAAATCCGCCGCTAACCCTAGCGGCAGCTTGGCAATGCTTGACACTGACAATTCAAGGTAATAATACCCAAAAGAAGGTGAATTATTATCATGGCCGAACAATTCAAATGGATCACAATAGTATGAAATTATGGGGTGCGCTCTTATGTACAATCCTGGCAACGGTATCGGCACAGTTGCTGGCCGACTCCAAACTGCCCGATACGTTAGCCAAAATCAAGCCGGGCATCGTCGCCGTTGGCACTTATTTGCCCAAACGTAGCCCACGCGCCAATTTTTTGGGTACGGGGTTCGTGGTCGGTGCGGGTAATCTGGTCATCACCAACGCCCATGTCGTCCCGGAGTCTTTAGATCGTGACCATCTGGAAGAAATCGCCATTTTTTACCGCCAGGCAGATGAGGAACGGATGCAGCTCGCCACTGAAGTGGCCAGCGATAAAGCGCATGATTTGGCGGTGTTAAAAATCAGCGACCCGTTGCCCGCGCTTAAATTGGGTGATGCCGCCACCGTCAGGGAGGGCCAAGTGTATGCCTTTACCGGCTACCCCATCGGCATGGTTTTGGGCCTGTATCCGGTCACCCACCGGGGCATGGTTTCGGCCATCACCCCTAATGTCATTCCCAGCATAAAATCCGGGCAAATCAACCCTAGGGTGCTAAAACGCCTGGATGAACCGTATAAGGTGTTCCAGCTTGATGCCACCGCTTATCCTGGCAATAGCGGCAGCCCCGTTTATGATGCCGATGACGGACGGGTCATTGCCGTGATCGATAAGGTTTTTGTCCAGGAAAGCAAGGAAAGCGTGTTGTCCCATCCGAGTGGGATCACTTACGCCATTCCCGTGGCCCATGTGGAAAACTTGCTCAAAAACTTGCATTGATTTAGTAAAAAGGGACGTTTGTGATCCGTATATTCCGACACTACATATCTAGAGCCTATTTGTCACTGCTGATAATAGAATTTTTGGTTTTTTTTGCCGCCATGTATTTTGGCATCAGTATGCGTTTTCTCGCCGAACATGCCTGGTATAGCTTCGGGCAAATCCTCGTTTCCAGCTTAATCTTTGCCGTCATCATGAGCCTGTCCTGCTCGGCAATGGGCCTTTATCGGCGTAGCTTAAGCTTGCAGGACTACAATTTGTTGGCACGCACCACCGCCAGCTTTGTCTTGGCAACCGTTATCCTGATTGTCATTTATTACTTCATCCCGATCATTTTAGTGGGGCGTAGCGTTTTGGACCTAGCCATTTTGTTCGCCCTAATCGGCATTATGCTGACCCGTGACCTATTTTATAAATTTGCCAATTTGGAAAAGTTTAAGAAACGGGTGCTGGTGATTGGCAGCGGCATGAAAGCCAGCAAATTGGGCGAAATCAACAATTCGTTTATCCACAAAGGCTTTATTATCGTTGGTTTTGTCAGCCTGCCCGGCGAAGAGGTAAACGTTAACCACGAACAAATCATTTATTCTGACAACAACAACATCCGTGAAATTGCCGAAAGCTTAAAAGCCGATGAGCTGGTGGTGGCCTTGGATGACAACCGCCGCTTCATGCCGTTAAAAAGTTTGTTGGACTGCAAGATGTCCGGTCTGAAAGTCATTGACATGGTCAGTTTTTATGAGCGTGAACAAGGCATCATTTCCTTGGAAAACACCTATCCGGGCTGGCTGATCT
>JAQTNZ010000019.1 GCA_028713595.1 Methylovulum sp.
AGGCCCAGCGCACATGCTCCCTCACCACCTCGGAAGGGTGTTCCAGCCTGCTTTTTAAAGCCTCAATCAGCGAGGGGGTAGTGGTTTTGGCATTGCCTAAAGCTACGGCGATATTGCGCAACCAGCGCTCGTGGCCTATCCGGCGTATCGCCGAGCCTTCGGTTTTGGCGAGAAACTGTGCCTCATCCCACGCGAACACCTCCAGCAAGTGCCGGTTATCCAGCCGATGCCTAGGCTTAAAATCCGCTTCGCCGCTAATTTTGGCAAAACGGTTCCACGGACACGCCAACTGGCAATCATCACAGCCGTAAATACGGTTGCCTAGCAATGGGCGCAAAGGCTCGGGGATAGCCCCATGCAGCTCAATAGTCAAATACGACACGCAGCGGCGGGCATCAACTTGATAAGGCGCGGTGATGGCCTGGGTGGGGCAAATGTCCAAACAGGCCACACAAGCCCCGCAATGGTTGCTGGCGGGGGTGTCGGCGGGCAGCGGCAAATCGGTGTAAATTTCCCCCAGAAAAAACCAAGATCCGGCCTTGTGGTTGAGCACGTTAGAATGCTTGCCTATCCAACCCAAGCCCGCTTTTTCGGCAATGGCCTTTTCCAAAACCGGCGCACTGTCCACAAATACCCGATACTGGGCAGTGTCGCAGTGCGCGGAGATTTTATCGGCGAGCTTTTGCAATCGGTTGCGCAAGACCTTATGATAATCACGGCCTAACGCATAGCGGGAGATATAGGCCGCCGCCGGATCGGCCAGGGTTTGGTGCAGGGCGGCGGCGGGTTCGGGCAAATAATCCATACGTACGGAGATGATGCTGCGGGTGCCTTCCTGCAATAAGGCGGGGCGGCTACGTTTAAGGCCATGACGCTGCATATAATCCATGTCACCATGAAAGCCACGCGCCAGCCAGTTGTGCAAATGGCCTTCGGCCACCGCCAGATCGGTGTCGCTGATACCGACTTGCTGGAAACCCAGCTCCAGCCCCCACCCCTTGATATGTTGAGCCAAAGCCGCCATTGCCATCATCGCAATGTCCCCAACCAACGCCGCCATTTTAGCCAGAGCGATTGGGCCAAAGGCAACGCCCGCTTAAGCCCGGCCTGTAAATACAGCACGGCCTCCCGCCAAGCCCGCCGTCCCAGTGCCAACGACCGCACTCCTAACAGGCGTAGCCAATCCCAGCACACAGGCCGATCCGCCACTATGCCACGGCGGTGCAGCCAATGCCATAAGCCGCTGACATAAAAAAACGCCGGACAGAGTCCGGCCAGAAACCAGACCAACCGCCCCCCTGCCCCCAAGGCCTCACCGGTATGCAAAGGCCACATCCAAGTCATGAATTTTTCACCGCCACTAAACAGGCTAGGGTCACGGACAGTTTTGATATGCCCGCTCCAGCGGTCTATCCATATCATGGTAAAGGGGTGTTTCTGGTTGATTTCGCCAGTTTGGCGGACATTGATACGGTAAGTGCCATCTTCACCCGTGGGCGTGGTCACCCGTCTTAAGGTGGCGCGGGGAAACGGGCCACGGGCGATAAATTCCGCCTCTTCCAAACGCACCGGACGGTTATTGGGCCGCGCCGTGCTCAGGACTGGCTTACCGTTGTTGCCATGCCCCATGTCCTTAGCCCCCGTCAGGCTTTCCAACAATTGCGGATAACTCAATTGCATCCCGGTAAACGCCAGTATCAGCAAGGCCACGGCACTGAGCAGTCCCAGCCAGCGGTGCAAGTCCATCAGCAAGCGCACCACGCCCAGATGTTGGCGCACCGCAAACGCTTGCCGCCATCGTCCGGCTATAGGCCACCACAAATACAGGCCACTGAGCACCGACAACATCAGCAAACCGCCCAACACACCCACCAATTGCCAGCCAAACTTATCCAACCTAAGCTGGGTATGGACATCCAGCAACCACGTCATGAGCGTTTGCCCCCAAAAGCGGCTGTCCACCACCTCGCCCGTATAAGGGTTGACCGACACCATCAAGGGCGCGTAATAGTCAAAATAGGTTTCTTGCGGCTTTTCAAACCAAGCCGTCAGCATGGCATCGGGTGACTGCGGCATTTCCAGCGTCCAACTGCCGTGGCGCTCAGGATGGGCGGCCTTAACGGCGGCGACCAGCTTATCCAAGGACAAATAGGCCGCTTGCGGATGCCCGATGGTCAGTTGCGGATTCAGCCAGGTGTCCAGCTCGGCACGGTAAACGCTCAAGCTGCCTGTCAAGCCGATCAGCGCGAAGAAAAAGCCGCCGATGAGCGCCAGATATAAATGGATTTTCAGCCAAAGGGCGCGGGTAAGATAGAATTTGGACATGTTCTGCGGCTAAATGATGGGCTGGCTCATGGCAGCCTTTAATGGTTATCTTCGCCTTTGATACGTCTTAGCCCTTTGGTGAACAAATGGACTGCCAATAAGTGGAAAGGCATTTTTAGCCAATGGGAGCGGATGAACAATAACAACAGCGCCAGTTGCGTCCAGCGGTTGTGGCAACTGCTATGGTGAGGTTGCAAGGCGTTTAAAAACAGCGCGTCCAAGCATTTTGCCATAGGTTTGCCAAGGCTGATGTTTTGGGCGGCGGCCACAAAAATGGCTTCAGGTATCGGGGTCTTAAACATAAGGTGCGTGTAGCGCAACGCGTAATACAAGGCATAGTCCAGCTTAAGCGTGGCGGCATGTTGCAACAGCTTGTCCCAAAAGCCTTCTTGTGCCGAAAACTCTTTCAGCAATAAATCAATGTCTGACAAGTCACGGAACCCGCGCTCAAACTCACCGCCGTAAAACAAATGCGCGGCGCTGTGCAGCAAACGGTCTTCAGACGCCAGCACCCAGCAATCCTTACCGGGGACTTTGACTATATGCGCTAAAAGCTGCCGGGCATCGGGGCTATATTGGCAGGTTTTCGGCAAAATATTGTGGTGCACATCAATCGAAGTGTGCCTTTGCAAATGCCGCATCGGCGGAATCTCGTGCATCCATTGCCGATAATAGGTTTGGTCGTAGGGATCAAAAGTCTGGGACATCCAGCCGGCGTGGACTAAAGCGGTTTCCACGGCCAGTAACTTGTCTTCGGGTACGAGGATATCGACATCCGAAAACAGCCTGCCCGATGCCGCCCGATCACCGGCAACAGAGTAGGCCGAACCTTTCAGGTAAATGATAGGGATATTGACATCGGCCAAGGCTGTTTCGATGCACTGGAGTTCCCATTGCAAAGACAGGTCAAAACGCTGTGAAAATGTCAGGGCGGATTGGATATGCACCAGCGGTTGTGGCGGAATTTTTGCCAACAGACCCGCCTCTTGCAGCAGCAACCCTAAGCGGGCCAGCATCCCGGCGGCCCTGGCCTGGCTAATCAACACACTCCATTGCGGTAAGGTTAGCTCCAGCACTGCATTGGGATTATTGAAAACGACACCTAAGCCCAGATTTTTTGGCGTTTTCATCCGGCTAATTCCGCAAACAAGCTAATGGCTTCATCAAGGTTGCTGTAGGTAAAGTCATAAAAATCCACCCCATCGCATAAGCGCCCCAAACAGTTAAAGCCTTGGCTACCCAAGATATTGTAGTTGAAGCAATTTTCCGCCGTCTTCATAAACGCACGGGCTTTGGGCAACGCCACCAACTCGGTTGCGGCCTGTTGCCGGTAGGTGGGGAAGATCACCTTGGCCGGCAAGGCCGGAATGGCCGCAGAGGCCACACTGAGATCGGGCGGGCGCAGATGGCCGACCGTACCCTTGGACGTGTCATGGACAATAGAGGCAATCACCGCCTCAGGGGCAAAGTGGCCGATAATGTCTAAGGATTGGTTTTTTAGGCTAACGGGACGTGGGGCAGGATAGGCCAAACCATCGGCCAGCGAAATCAAGGTCATTTCATCGGACAGCAACCGCCAGCCCCGACAGGTCAAGGCTGCGCACAAAGTGCTTTTGCCGCTGCCAGGTGTCCCCGGAAAAATGAAAGCCCGGCCATTTTTCTCGACCACCGCCGCATGGATAATCAAATACTGTTGGCTTTGGCTGGCGATGCACCAGTTTAGCCCCCACTCAAAAAAAGCGGACGCATGGGAATAAGGCAAGGGCTTAAACGGCACATAGTCGTCAAAGGAAAAAACGGCTTGGGGGCGCAGGAACCGGCGCAGGATATTGGGGGCTTTTATGGCGATATAAAAGTCTATGAATTCATCATCGCCGACCAGCTCAAAGGCCCCGTAAAGGCGCATCAGATGCTCGGCCACGGCAACGATGGGGGATGATAGGCAAACATGAAAACAACTGACTTTAAATTTAAACGTACCCGCAGCAAGCGATTGGATAAGTGAGCTTTTGGATAGGGCCGATACCTTCACGTGCTTTAATGTTCCCTAAATTCTAATAATCCCAAGACCCGATACTCGGCCAGCAAACGCTCCAAAAAAACCGCTGGCCCGACATCATCGGGAAACTCAAAAGCCTCCTGCAAATGGCCTAAAAGCTGGTCAAACGTTAGGGTTTGACCTGCCAGCCATTTAAATATTTCCGCACCCAACCCATCAATTAAATGGGTTTTTGCACTAGGCTCATGATAAACGACGCATTCATCTGCCCAAAAATGGCAAAAAACCCCGGCTGGCTTCAAAACGGTGATGGAATAATTTTTAGTCACTTGATTATCTGTCAAATTGGGCTACCGATGGCGCATTGCCAAACTTATGGCTACATACAGCTTGCCGTAACAGCCCGCACCTAGGTTTTTTGAGAGCCGAACCAAGGCAAATGCCCACCCTATAAGGGCGATGGGGCAAGCTGTCACCCTTGTACTGCCATTAGCTAGAAAAAGGGCGGCAAAGCCGGATTCAGGTCGGACGCACCTATGGGTCAAGGCTTAAGCCGTACGCCACGTCGCCTCTAAAAAGGTATACACATCAGCGTAGGGGGCTGGCACGGGGCTGCCACCGTACAAGAGCTTCACTTGGAGGACGGTTAAAGTATAGGGGTCGCCACTGTCACCGACACCATGGTAGGCATTTAACCAAGCCGTGACAAAGTAAGCTTCGTCTTTGTGACTTGAATCGCCAGCATAAGCTGTCAATATAGTGCTAAAGGTAAGGTCGCTAGATAAGCTCGCCCCGAGTTCTGTATTAAAACTTCTGCTACCATCAGACGATAGCCACTTAGCTTTTGCGGCAATCGGATCTACACCCGTATTACACGATGCTGTAGTGCCGGAATGGACGCCTGACAATTGTTGCGACAAGCATAGATCGCTAAGGCCAAACACGGAAGGGCTGGTCAAGGTCAATAAAACCGGTGCCGCCACCCCGGCTTTTTTTAGGAACAGCCGCCTTTTGCTTAAGCCATCAGCGTGCTTGCCATTAGTTTGTTTTTTTTGATTGTTCATGATGCGTTACCCGATTTGAAATGCGCCCGAATTGAAAGCCTATGCGTTTTAAGATAAAACCATCAGGCTTTTGCTGTGTTGTAATGGCCTAGTCGGCTCCCTGTATTTTATTGCAATAAAGGCTTTTATAATAGCCTACGTCCCCCTATAAGGGATAATGCGCAAAAAACCAATGAAAGGTTAAGCCTTTTTGCGGGCAGGACTAAACGCCTTAAACATCCTCCAGCAGATAGCGGCCAATGTATAGCTTATACCGGCTGTTTGCAAGAACGGGCGTTAGGCTTGCAATTAATTTTTGCCCAAAAGCCAATAAAAATTCAAAAATGGGCATAAAATGGCCTTGTAAGGTAAGGTTCGACCACGCCGTTTTGATACCAATTGATACAAGAACCCTTTAAATAGCCATAAGCGAAAAGGTTTTGGCAGTGCGCCGACCGCTTCCTGCCCACCCCTAATAGTTTTAAGTATATCTATACTATGGCTATTGAGTCCAGCGGTTATACACTATTTTTCAATATTTAAGCTTATTTCCGGCCCATCGTCCATGTTATGAAAAACGCCATCGATACCCTAGTTTACCCGAAAGATTTTATTGAAACGGGCGAAGGCTTATTGTTCGCCGTGGTCGCACCCGATATTGAAAACGGCAAGGTACTGTGTTTCTTACGCTATGTCCTGGAAGCATCCGGCTGGAAAAAATACCCCACCGCCACCGCCAATGCGTTTTTGCAAGCCCATCACCCTGAATACCTGTATTTTTCAACACGCCTGGCCGCGCACTTACATGCCGTAGCTATCCAAAACATTATCAAACACCACCAGCCGCGCCAACGTTTGCAAGCACTGATGCAAACAAGCCCAAACGATAGCGTGGAACACGATGCCTGTCAACTGGGGCTATTATTGCAGGTGCAGGGAGTGAACCTGAACGCGGTCGGCATCACCGGATCATTGCTGGTCGGCACACACAATCCAGCCTCGGACATTGATTTGGTATGCTATGACCGTACTGTGTTCCAACACTGCCGCGCTTTGATCGGTGAGCTGATCCAACAAGGTCGGCTAGATGGACTGACCGACACCGACTGGCAAGAGGCTTACCAACGCCGTGCGGCGGAGTTAAGCTACGCCGAATACCTCTGGCATGAACAGCGTAAATACAACAAGGCCCTAGTGAACGGGCGTAAATTTGACCTCAGTCTGCTTGACGGTAACACGGCTGAAGACGGCGACTGTAGCAAACATGGGATGGTGACGGTGCAATGCCGGATTGTCGATGACCGTTATGGTTTTGACTATCCGGCGCGGTTTGGCATTGACCATCCTACTATCGCCAGCGTCATCTGTTTCACCGCTACCTATATCGGGCAGGCATTCACAGGCGAAACGATTGAGGTGTCGGGGATGCTGGAACAAACGGCCACCGGATTGCAACGGATCGTGGTCGGCTCTAGCAGGGAAGCCAAGGGCGAATATATTAAAGTCAAAACCCCAGTTATCTGATATGCAAGGCAAGCGGATAAAAACGTCATAAGGAAAAAACCGCTTAAAAACTGCCGTTAATCTTCTTTTTCAACCATTTTCCCGCCAATTCATTGGCAAGCACGGGACGGCTAAAATAATAGCCTTGAAAAAGCGCACACCCTCGTTGCACCAAAAAACCCAATTGCGCACGGGTTTCCACACCTTCGGCCACCACCACCAAGCCCAAACTGTCCGCCATCTTGATAATGGTTTCCACGACCACTTCATTGCAACGGTTTTCAAAAACGTCTTTGACGAAACTACGGTCGATTTTTAACTGACTGAGCGGAAACGAGGTCAAGTAGGCTAAAGATGAGTAACCTGTGCCAAAGTCATCAATGCTAATGCCGACCCCCAATTTTTTTAACAGGAGCATTTTCTCCACGGTTTGGCTAATATTGTCAATCAGCCCGCTTTCAGTCAGCTCCAACATCAGCTGCCCAGGAAATATCTTCGTTTCGGCAATAATATCAGTGACCTGCCCGACAAAATCCGGTTGTTGAAATTGTTTGGCACTGACATTGACGGCGATATGCGAAACCTCATACCCCTGCCCTGCCCAGATTTTTATCTGTCGGCACGCCTCCTGCAAAACCCAATGGCCTATCGGCAAGATCAAGCCCGTCTCTTCAGCCAGCGGCACAAATTCGGCGGGTGAAATCATCCCCTGTAACGGATGCCGCCAACGTACCAACGCTTCGGCACTGACCATCTCCCCTTGGGCATTCACCTGCGGTTGGTAATACAAGATAAATTGCCGCTCATCCAATGCCGTCCGTAAGTTGCTTTCCAATTGCAGATGTTTGTCGGCGGCTTCCTGCATACTGCGATCAAAAAAACTGATGGCATTGCGTCCCTTTGTTTTGGAACGGTACATTGCGGTATCGGCTTGCTGCAACAACTCTTCGGGTTGGCAGGCCGTTTTATTGGAAAATAAGGTCACACCGATACTGGTGGAAAAATAATGCCCACTCTTATTCAAATAATAGGGTTGGTTTAATTCATGTAAAATTTGCGTGGCACGGTTAATGACAATATCCGAGGCTTCATCAAAATTGCCCGAACCCGTGTCCAACAACACGACAAACTCATCGCCGCCCAAGCGTGCGGCGATGTCTTGCCCATAAATTAGCCCTCTTAAGCGATGGGCGACTTGCTTGAGCAAATCGTCGCCAGCCTGATGGCCTAACGAGTCGTTCAGCCATTTGAAGCGGTCAAGATCCAGAAAAAGGATAGCCATATAACTGTCTTCGGTCTGCCTATCGGCCAACACTTGCCCAATCCTGTTTTCCAACAAACGGCGGTTGGGCAATTGGGTTAAAGGATCATAAAACGCCAGTTGCGTGATATGCTCCTCAAATTGCTTTTTTTCACTAATATCCGTAAACATTGACACATAATTGGTCACCTCACCTTCACTGTCCTTTAGTGCCGTGATGCTTTGCCATTTGGTGAATACCGAGCCATCCTTACGGCGGTCCATAACCTCACCTTCAAAGCGCCCTTCATTATCAAGCCGTTGCCACAAATCATCATAAAAAGTGTCATCGTGCCTACCAGAACGTAAAATAGTGGGTTTTTTGCCAATGACTTCTTCCTGAGTATAACCAGTAATTTTAGTAAACGCCTGATTGACACGCAAAATATGGGTTTGCGCATCGGTAATCATGATGCCTTGCAAGCTATTGAAGGTGATCGCCGCCAGACGCATTTCCTCCTCATGTTTCTTAAACTCGGTAATATCCATCCAGGCCCCCATGATTTCCTCACGGCGACCCTCACTGGCAGGTAAGTAAATGACCTTATCATGCACCCAACGATATGAGCCGTCTTTATGCCGGAAACGGTACTGCATATCCAATTTTTGGGTGGCTGTTAATAAATCGATGTCCCCAAGCAAGCGGTCAATGTCTTCGGGATGGACATTGTTAATCCATAAAGAGGGGGTTTTATACCATTCATCGGGCGGATAGCCGGTAATCGGCAAAAAAGCATCACTGACAAACGTGTTCCGATACAGATGATGTGGGTTGTCAGTGAGGACTGAGGTGTAAATGGCCGCCGGACTCAAGTTGACGACCATCTTAAAACGCTGCTCGCTTTCTTGATAAGCCTGGTTACTGGTTTGTAGCAAAGCAATAGCCCTATCCAAATTGGCATTGATTTGCGTCAGTTCGTTTTTAGTTTGTTTATGGTAAAGGATTTCATCTTGCAGCTGTTGGTTTACCCTAAGGACTTGCGAAGGGTTGGGAATTTGCAAGGCTTTGGGAATCATCGGCCATAACACCACCGCCGTTAACAAGGAGACAAAGGCCGTGACCGCCAAAGCCATGCCTTCCAAAACATAATAAGGTTGCCAAATAGTGACAATAGCCAGAAGGTGGGTGATGCCGCAGCAGCCAATAAACAAACTGAACAGGCGAAAAATCCCCTTAAATGCAATGTCAGTGCGCTTATGGAGAAAGTAGGCAATGGCTAGGGGAATGGAAAAGTACGATAAGGCGATGGTCAGGTGGGCAACCACAAAGAGCCAAAGCACTTCCGGCCGCCACAAAAAACAATAGCCATGCGGCATAAAAGCATGAGTGGGCAATAAAAATTCGAAGATACTCTGCATAAAGGTGGCCGTCCTTCAATCAATAAGGATTCCCGTGAATCGCTACTATTAACCGAATTAACGCTAAACTCAAGGTACTGGTTCACAGTATTGAAAAATAGTTTTCATCTTGTCGCTATATTTTTCAGGAAAACGACTAAAGGCCGGTCAGCCAAAAAACCAATACGCCACGACAACACTGCCCATCACCCCCGCCCCATCGGCCAACAGGCCACATAAAAGCGCATGGCGGCCATGCCTGACCCCCACCGCCCCCAGATATACCGCCAGCACATAAAAGGTCGTTTCCGTACTGCCTTGGACAATACACGCCAAGCGGCCAGCAAAAGAATCCACCCCCAGCGTTTTCATGGTGTCGATCATCAACGCCCGCGCCGCACTGCCGCTAAACGGCTTAATCAACGCCGTCGGTAATGCGTCCACAAAGCGGTTGTCGATAGCCAGATGGTTTACCAAGACACGAATGCCGTCAGCCAGCAGCGAGAATGCGCCACTGGCACGGAACACGCCGATAGCCACCAGCATTGCCACCAAGTAAGGCACAATCGTCACCGCCGTCTGGAAGCCCTCCTTTGCCCCCTCAATAAACGCATCATAAGCGTTCACTTTTTTATAAACTGCACCGATAAGGAACATTATCACCAAACCGAACAGCAAAACATGGCTTAACAATGCCGACTGCGCGAGCATCTGCGCCTGTGGCAACGCCGAGAAATACCCCAGCAAACCCGCCACCAACAACGTCAGCCCACCCAAATAAGCCAGCACCACCTTATCAAGCAAGTTAATCTTCTGGGCAACCGCCACCGCCAGCAACCCGACTAGGGTTGAGATATAGGTCGCTATCAGAATGGGGATAAAGACATCGGTGGGATTGGCCGCCCCCAATTGCGCCCGATAACTAAAAATTGTCACCGGAAACAAAGTGACACTGGAACTGTTAATCACCAGAAACAAAATTTGCGCCGAAGTGGCAGTGTCCGGGCGCGGGTTCAGCGTTTGCAATGCCTGCATGGCCTTAATGCCCAGCGGGGTCGCGGCATTATCCAAGCCCAGCATATTCGCCGACAAATTCATCACCATCGCCCCCAAAGCCGGATGATCTTTAGGCACCTCCGGCATCAGGCGGCTAAACAACGGCGTAAGCCCGCGTGTCAACAACAGGATAAAACCGCTTTTTTCACCGATGCGCATAATGCCCAGCCACAGCGTCAAGATACCCGCCAGACCTAAGGAAATGTCAAAAGCGGATTTGGCCTGCGTGAACAGGGCGGCCATAATCTCGGCAAAAACCTGCTGATCGCCCAGAAAAAGCCACTTACATAAAGCGATCAGGAAGGCAATCAGGAAAAAACTGATCCAAAGGGCATTGAGCATGGGGGCTTAACTATCGGCGAGAACACTGCATTTGCGCACTCTTTATGGGAATCATTGCGTTATTGGTTATTGATGCCAACTATCAAAACAAACCTCAGCATCAGGGTATATGCTAAAAGCACGGAAAAGAAAACAGTAAATGATGTGTATGATTCTAAATATCCTTATAATATTTCAAATCGGAATTACTACAACCCTTTTCTTAGCGCCACTCCCATCATGCCAGCCCTGATGCTTATATAAGCTACCAGCCACGAATATTCTTCCTTAGCCACCCAATAATGCCAATAAAAAATGAACTACAAACATTAGCTCAGACTTATTCAGACAAACTAAGCAAGCAAATCAAGCAACGCATAACAGAAATGGACGCTGACGATCAATCTCATCTACTTATTTACAGAGTGCTGGGCATTACCGACAACGAAGGCAGACTGATCGACCTTTACCAAAACAAAGGCCGTTTTTTATATAAATATGCAGGATCATTTTTGGAAGAAGCAACGAAATTATGTTTCAAATTCAGCTTCCCCGACTCAGGAGCCATAAAAATACCCAACACATTAGGGCAGCGCCCTAAAACATTTGAAATTGACTGCTTGGTCAATAACGATGCCATCGAGATAAAATGGCGGGATGCAACCACTGATGGTGACCATATCAATAAAGAACATACCCGCATCCAGGCCATAACCCATGCGGGATATAAGCCTATCCGCATCATGTTTTATTACCCCAACCGCCAACAAGCACAAAAAATCCAAGAAACCCTTGCAACGCTCTATAAAGGTATAGGTGGCGAATATTACTGGGGCAACAGTGCTTGGGATTATGTGCAAAACAGGACGCATATTGATTTAAAAGCCACATTGGAAACCATTGCCGAAGAAAGCGGATACGGACATGAATAATACCAATGTCATCCTGCAAGGGGATTGCTTAGAAGCCATGCGCTCGATCACGCCAAACTCTATTGACTTGATTTACCTTGACCCGCCTTTTTTTACAGAAAAAACCCACAAACTAAAAAACAAGGCACGCACCGTAGAATTCAGTTTTGATGATGTATGGGGCAGCAATAAGGCTTACGCGGATTTTTTATTCCAACGCATTGCGGCAATGGCAGCCTTGCTGAAAGAAACAGGCTCCATTTTTGTGCATTGTGATAAAAATGGCGAACATATTGTGCGGGCGATACTCGATAATGTGTTCGGCACGGATAACTTCCAATCAGAAATTATCTGGACATATAAAAGATGGTCAAATGCCAAAAAAGGTCTGTTGCCAAGCCATCAAAACATCTATTTTTATTCAAAAAGCCCGAGTTTCACGTTTAACCCCGAATATACCGACTATTCAGAATCCACCAATGTCGATCAAATCCTCCAAAAAAGGACACGAGACAACCATAACAAAGTGGTTTACAAGCGCGAAGAAGACGGCTCCATCCAACACGCCGATGAAAAACGCGGTGTACCGTTAGGGGATGTCTGGGATATCCCTTATTTGAACCCCAAAGCTAAAGAACGGGTAGGATACCCCACGCAGAAACCACTATTATTGCTGGAACGGATTATCAGTATTGCCAGTAACGAAGGCGACACCGTCCTTGACCCTTTTTGTGGCAGCGGCACTACCTGCGTGGCGGCGCAACTTTTGCATAGGAAATTCATTGGTATTGATTACTCAGAGGCTGCCGTGCAACTGGCAAAAAGCCGTCTAAAAGCCCCTGTCAAAACCGAATCTAATTTGCTTAAAAAAGGCCGTGCCGCTTATCTGAATGCCGATCAAAAGGCGTTATCATTATTGGTGGGCTTAGAGTTTAATCCTATCCACCGTAATAAAGGCATTGATGCGATATTGACTGAATTATACCAAGGTGCGCCTGTGCTGATTAGGGTACAACGCGAACACGAATCGCTGGCTACAGCGGCACAATTGCTGATCGCTGCAAAAAAAACCAAAAAAGCAAAAAAAGCCATTTTAATTAGGCATCATCGTGATAATCTTTTAGAAGATGATATTGCGTTTGAAGGCTTGGATATTATTGACTCGCCCGCGCTTTCTATAGCGAAATATTGCGGATAAGTTGAAAACACTGAACGGGGGGTCATTGGCAAAACCCATACGGATTTTAAAATACGTTTAATTTCATGCCCCCTCACTCAAACCTAATTTAGTTTTAAATCTTCAAGGAGTTTCCCCCCATGCTAGAAACCTACCGTAAACACGTTGCCGAACGTGCCGCTGAAGGCATTGTGCCAAAACCACTGGATGCCGCGCAAACCGCCGCCTTGTGCGAGCTGCTCAAACAACCGCCCGCTGGCGAAGAGGCGTTTATCCTGGACTTGCTGGCGAACCGGATTCCGGCAGGGGTTGATGAGGCGGCTTTTGTCAAGGCGGCATTTTTGACCGCCATCGCCAAAGGCGAAGCCACATCGCCCATCTTAACCCCTGAAGATGCCACTGAACTGCTGGGTACCATGCTGGGCGGCTACAACGTCATGCCCTTGATTGACTTGCTGGATGTCGCCGCGCTCGCGCCCATTGCCGCCCAAGCCCTTTCGCACACCTTATTGATCTTTGATGCTTTCCATGATGTCAAGGCCAAAGCCGATGCGGGCAATCTTTACGCCAAACAAGTGCTACAATCTTGGGCCGAGGCTGAATGGTTTACCAGCAAGCCCATAGTACCGGAAAAACTCACTGTCACCGTCTTTAAAGTCACGGGCGAAACCAACACCGATGACCTGTCACCCGCCCCTGATGCCTGGTCACGCCCTGACATCCCGCTCCATGCCAAAGCCATGCTGAAAATGCCCCGCGAAGGCATTACCAACGCCGAGCAGCAAATCACCGAACTGAAGCAAAAAGGCTTCCCGGTCGCCTATGTCGGCGATGTCGTTGGTACTGGCTCCTCGCGCAAATCAGCGACCAACTCCGTTTTGTGGTACATGGGCAATGATATACCCTTTATCCCCAACAAACGCGATGGCGGTGTTTGTATCGGCGGCAAAATCGCGCCCATTTTCTTCAACACCATGGAAGATTCTGGCGCATTGCCGTTCGAGTGCGATGTCACCCGTCTGTTAATGGGCGATGTCATCGACATTTTCCCCTATCAGGGCGTGGTCAAACGCCATGACAGCGATGAAGTGGTCTGTCACTTTAGCCTAAAAACCGATGTGTTGCTGGATGAAGTCCGTGCCGGTGGCCGTATCCCGCTGATTATCGGGCGCGGGCTTACTGACCGGGCGCGCAAAGCCCTCGGTTTGTCGGCTTCAAGCGTCTTTATCCGCCCGACCGATGAGGCCGACAGCGGCAAAGGCTACACCTTGGCGCAAAAAATCGTTGGTAAAGCCTGTGGGGTTGCGGGTGTGCGCCCTAACACCTAT
>JAQTNZ010000020.1 GCA_028713595.1 Methylovulum sp.
AAACCAATCTTAAACCAATCTCCAGTGCCATTTTATTGGCAAGCGCGTTGTTCGCCACATCCGCAAGTTATGCGGCGACCCAACCTGGTAGCATTACAGCGTTCACCGACACGCTGACTTATGATGTTTTTACGGTATCAAGCAAAGGTTGGCGCGACCCGGCTTTTGGCGATATGGGCTGGACCCATAAATCTGACTGGGGTAGCTTCGTGGCAAAAAAAGGCCAGACCGTCACGATCACCTTGATTTCTGAGACCGCCGGCATACACCCTGGCACATCGGTATGGTTCCGTGGCAAGGATGACACCGCCCCTGACAGCTATGTCGTCGATCATTTTTATCCGCAAAACGCCAATTTTACCAAATTCGGCGCGACTGACGAATCAACCGGTGCCAGTATCGGTGACATCGTCATGCGCATTAAGGACTTTGGCTATGACCTGGATGGCAACAGCCAACGCGCCAAAGGCTTTAGGGGTGTTAAAGACGGTGTCCCCGGCCAATTGGTGCTAACCTTTACCGCCCCGCGTACAGGCCACTATATGTTTGTGGTCGGCGGCTTTAACCCTGATGCGACCGTTGATGGCACCATCAAGAGCTTTAATATTGACACCACTGTGACCGTCACTACGCCTTAAGCGGCTTAAAGGCCCGGCCACTCCCACCCCACAGTAGGGGTGGCCGGATAACCTCAAGCACATCCATAAAGCCGTAGCCTAAGCTTGTCTGCACACGCACCCAACCACCGTTTTTCCCACACGATAACCCACATCATCAACAGGTCATCTTATGAACACAGTTCAACGTGCCAATCATACCCATGCCTTCGCTGGCTTTTTGCTGCCTAGCATGGCGTTGTTACTAGGCGCATTGTACAGCAACACAGTTGCCGCCCATGGCAGCACCCCCCCTTCCCTACAAGGGGTGGCAATACCCGCCACCCCAGGTTTGCTGGATGGTGACAACCCTATTGTCGTCAACAAGACCGCCGCCATCCAACTGGGCAAAGCCTTGTTCTGGGATACCCAAGTCGGTAGTGACGGCATGGCGTGCGGCTCTTGCCATTTTCATGCAGGTGTGGATGGGCGCTATAAAAACCAATTGGCTCCGGGGCAACTGCACAAAACCGCCGCCACCGGACTCACCTTTGAGGCAACCGCATCGGGTGCGGACGGCGGCCCCAATTACACGCTCAAGCGCAGCGACTTCCCGCTTTACCAATTAGCCGACCCCAAAGACAAGACCTCCGCCGTCTTGTTTGCCACCGATGATGTCGTGTCTTCGGCGGGCGTGTTTTTGGCGGATTTTGCCAAGCTGCGGCCAACACCCGGCAATAAGGACAACTGCACCCCGAAAACGGACGACATTTTCCATCTGGGCACGTTAAACACCCGGCAAGTGCAGGCACGGCAAGCCCCCAGCGTCATTAACTCAGGCTTTAATTTCCGCAATTTTTGGGATGGGCGGGCCAACAATATTTTTAACGGCGTTTCGCCTTTCGGGTTACGTGACCCTGATGCGCGGATTTGGGTAGCACAAACAGACGGTACGGTCAGCCAACAGGCGCTCCAGTTGGAAAACGCTTCGTTAGCGTCCCAAGCCGTAGCCCCGGCCATCAATGCCTCCGAAATGTCCTGTAACCAGAGGACATTCCCTGATGTGGGCCGCAAGCTATTGACGCGCCAGCCCTTAGCAACACAGGAAGTCCATGCTGAAGACAGCGTGCTGGCCGGACTGCGCCACAGCTCCGGCAAGGGCTTGGACACCTCTTACGAAACCTTGGTGAAAACGGCCTTTGCGCAGCGCTATTGGTCAGCCCAAGGCGGGTTCGGCCAGCCCGCCGATACGACAGCGCCTGCCTATTCGCAAATGGAAGCCAATTTTTCCCTATTTTTTGGTTTGGCTTTACAGCTTTACCAGCAAACCCTAGTGTCTGACCAATCGCCTTTTGACAGCCCACGGTTACCCGGCACGTTGCCACAAATGCCGGAAGCGCTCACCCAAAAACAACAACGTGGGTTAGTCCTGTTCCTTAATTCCCATTGTGCCATCTGCCATGCCGGCCCGACCTTGTCATCCGCCGCACACCCCACGGTCGTGACCCCTGCCAATACCTTTGCTTCGTTACGGCTGGTCAACCGTAAAACCATCAATGGTGCCGTTGCCGGCAATGGCGTTGTCAACGGGATGCTTGATGAAGGCTTTTTTAACACCAGCGTCGCCCCCACCGACAACGATCTGGGCGTAGGCGGTAAAGACCCTTACGGCAATCCGCTGTCCTTTAGTGGGCAATATCTGCAAAAATTGCTGGATGGCACGCCGATGATAGACCCCATTATTGTCAACTCCTGCGATATGGATAACACGTTTGCCGAAGATTACCTCAAAAGCGAACTGATAGATGATCCGTATATTACCGGCAGCTGTGCCAGCCGCTCGGTCTATGCCAAAATACCCACGGTGCCGGTATTGCAGGCGGAACTGCAAAAAAGACGGCAAGGCCGCGCCTTGGTAGCCATCAAAGGGGCTTTTAAAGTGCCGTCGTTACGCAATATCGAACTGACCGCCCCGTATATGCACAACGGCAGTTTGCTGACCCTGGATCAGGTGGTCGATTTTTATTTCCGGGGCGGCAATGTCAACAATCCCCATCATTTTGCCACACTGGTTTTCCCCCAAGGCATCTCCTCCGCCGAAAAAAGTGATTTGGTGGCGTTTTTAAAATCGCTGACGGATGAGCGTGTCCGTTGGGAACGCGCACCTTTTGACCATCCACAGTTACTGATCCCTCACGGCCACAAAACCACGGCCAACAACCAACACCCTGAACTGGCGGCGGATATGTCCTTACAAGTGCCCGCCGTTGGTAAAAATGGCCGCGATGGCAGCTTAGGGCCGTTAAAACCACTCGAGCATTATTTAAAACCTTAACTGACATTACACCGCAACGGGTTTTGTCCCCCATTTGCCGTACCGAAAGGTAGTAAGATATTGCGGGGCAACATCTTACTACCGATTTTATATCACACATCCCTATTATTTTTGAGGCCAAACAAGCCAGGTCGGGTTTCCAGTAACAACCAACATGGTGGATGTTGGTAGCCTGACTTCTGGTAGCCTGATACTGCTTTTATACAGTTGACGTATGTATTTTATACCCATAGAATAACATTTTGCAGTTACTGTCCATTAGGTGTGTCATGGCAACAAAAAAAATTACGGTCAATCTCCCCGAAGACCAAATCGAGTTTCTCCAACAAATTGCTTCCAAAGAAAACCTTACCTTCACTGATGCCCTACGCAGGGCCATCAATTCTGAAAAGTTTTTTGTGCAACAAGAAAATGCAGGGCGCAAGATTCTTGTTGAAGAACCTGATCGGCACATCCGCGAAGTGATTCGCAAATAGTGGCAATTGGAGGATCGGATGAGCGAAAATGCAGCTGGCAGTGATAGCGGCGGCCAGCTAGAGCCTGACCTTGATGATAGCTTGGATTACTCGAATGACGCGGTTAATAAGGGCAAGATTACCTCCCCACACCTTGGCGACACCTATGACCCGCGCCCGCAAGAAGATGGTGCGCGTAGGACTATTGCTTATCTATTGATCGGCTTACTCTGGTTGGTGGTCGGCGCACTGTTCATACTGATTGCCTTCGGAGCAATTGCGGTTGCCGATATTAAGGATTTTGCAGTCGTCCTAGGCCCTGTAGTGACACTGGTATCGGCGGCGACAGGCTTCTACTATGGAACAAAATCCACTGTACCTTCAAAATAAGCTTGCTTGATGGCCTTTATCCCTGATTTTTAGTGCGGCTGGGAACTCGCCCAGCCACACTAAAGGATCAAAAGCACTCCGCCATCAATAAAGATGCGTGTAACTATCCCGAACTTCTTTCAACTCCAAAGCGATTTCCCTACGCAAACGGAAATCGCGTTTGGAGTGCGAGATGTTGTAAGGGATACGCGGGTTGCGTTCGTATTTGACGGCGGTGCGGATGATGCCTATCCATTGCCGCTCGTTGTCTTCTATCTCTTTGAAGCGGTTACGGATACGCTCCAATTCCTGATTGCAATAAGTGATGAAGCCCGCCGCGTAAAACACGCTGTTTTTCAGATAATCTTCCAAAGCGGCCAAATCACCGTTGATTTCATCAACGACTTGCTCAAAATTTATCGGTTCAGGCGAGCGTTCCAGCTCTTCCTTAAACGCAGCGACGGTTTCGACCACCTCTTGGACGGTGGCGGTTTTGGTCGTCCGGCCACCGCGTCCAGATACGGCCTGGGCCACTTCGGCCACGGTGTCCACCAAGTCTTGGCCGGTGGCGGCTTTGGCGGCGCGGGTGGCTTTATTGACCATGACCGGAATCCGGCTGATGGCCTTTTCCCATAAGCCATAACGTAAATAATGGGTCAAGCGGCCTTCTTGCTTGTGTTGGTCATTGGTGCCTTGATAAAAGGCTTCCAAGGTCTTGATTTCGGCGGCGCGTTCGTGCAACAGCCGTTCACGCGCTTGTAGGGGCTTGGCGATGAACGCCTCCACGGCCACCCGCCCAAAACGCAGGAACAGCACTTGGAAACCGTGGCGGATGCGGGCCTGTTCTATGGCCTCGTCCATTTGCGAATGCAGCAAGGTCTTACGCACTTCTTCGGTCTCCCAGAGCAATTCTTGGGTTTTACGGACGATTTGGTCTATCAAGGCCTGTAAAGCCTGGGCCAGTTCATCGGTCAGCTCGGTCTCAAATTTTTGCTGGATTTCCCGAAACAACTCTTCGCGGATTTTATAATTGCCTTCCCGCGAATCCGGCATCGACATCGTACCGCCAGCGGTGTAAATGCGTTTCAATTCCTCCGGTTGCGCGGTGGATAGTTGTGACAGCAAGGCCTCTATTTTTTCATCATAAGCGTCATGCAAGGCGGCCAATTCGTGATGCTCGGCTCCTATGGCATCGGCTTCGGTGCGGCCTTGGATGCTTTCTGCATACCAGACATCAAAATCTTTTTTGATGCGTTGCCATTCGCGCCCCCACCATTGGTTAAACTCCTTACCCAGCAGGTTATCTTCATGGCTTTCGCTGTCGCTATCGGCAAAACCGGCATAGATAGGCTCCAATTTTTGCAGAATGTCACTGGCGTAATAGCGCATATTATTGACCAGCGCGTCACAGCGTTTTTGCAAAACCAAGGCGCGTTCGTTATCAATATAATAGTTCACTGACTCTTTCAATATCGGCACACCGTCAGTAATCCCCAACTTTTTCAGTTTGGCCTTATCATCGGCACTTTTGGAACGCCTGAGCGTATCTTCGGAAGGGATACCAAACTCAACCAAATGGGCGCGGGCGCAAACGGGGATCAAACGCCGTTCCGGCACGGCGGGCCAATAATTTTTGTGCTTTTCGTAGGTTTCCTTAAAATCAATCGGGTCGTCCAAGGCATCCACTTGGGTGAGCACGACAAAAACTTTATCGGCGACGCGGATCGCCGGATCTTCGGCATCCGTGACCATCAACATTTCTTTTTCAGGGCCGGTGATGGATGGCTGTTTCATTTCCTTAGCGTAAATGATGGCATCGCATTTTTTCAACCTGTCCACCGCCTGTTCGGCGTGCATCAGGATACCGGAGTTAAAGCCGGGTACGTCATGAAAAATGATGTCGCGATCACTGCGCAAGCGTACAGTTTTTAGTTGGATGCGTTTTATCGCCAGCGATTGCGCCCGATTTTTGAAAATCGCTTCCTGCAAATGATTGCTGATTTCGCTGATATCCATAAACGATTGGCTAAAGCCGTTTTTTAGTTTGGTGAACTCGGAAATGGCATCCAATTGTTTTTCGGTGTCTTCAAAATCCTCCTGAATTTCCTTTTTTTCCTTTTCGCTCAACAGGTTGCTTGCCAAAGCATCACGGCGTTGCGCTTGTAGGGTATTAATCTCTTCCTTGCTGTAATATTCAATCAACAGCATTTGGTCGTGTTCGGTTTGCGCCGACCAGATTTCGGTGCTGGTAAAGGTGCAACGCTCGCGTGCCGACGGTAGGATTTCCTGCCCTAGCCACGCGTTGAGCAAAGCGCTTTTGCCGGCTTTTTCCAAACCGATGACCGCAACCTCAAAGCGGTTGGCGCGTAAGCGTTCCAGTTGGTTATGCAGGCGTTGTTGCTCGTTTTTGAGTTTTTGCACTAAGTCGGCGGGCAAATCGGCTTGGGTTTTGTTGCACAGGGTGTCCAGCTTATCGACCAGCACCGCCGTTTTTTCTAAGCGTATCAGTTGTTGTTGACAGGTTTCTAGCCAAGTAGCCATAAAAGTTCCGGGTTAAAATAAGGAGGCAAGGCGTGAAGTTTCGTTCTAAACATCCGTTGCGATAGCTTATTGCGTTTTAGAAGATATTCACTGTTAAGACCCATCGGCTTGACGCATCACACAATGACAGGGAACGGACACCTTAAATGGGAAGTCAGATAAACGGATTAAAAAATAGGATACGTTAGCATGGAAACGGTGTAAATATTGAGTTAATTCGTGGTTAAATTTTTGTGGGCTTCCAAACTGAGAAAACTCTCTGGACGCAGATTTTACAGCCTAACAGCCGACACATACTGCTCGCCCGCCGCCGTCAGCCGGACGGTACTGATTTGGTTTTCCAAAGACGCGTTGTTATCGATCACACAAGCTACCCGCAAATAATTGGGGGTATAGCCAAACACCCGTTGCTGGTCATCGCCGACGGGTTCGCGGTAGCCTTCCCATAACACCGGAAAGGTTTTGCCCAAATTAGCGTGGCAAAACGCTTGTTTTAGGTCATTGGCATAGCCATGCAACTGCTGGCTGCGTTGTTTTTTGACTTCGCTGGCGATCTGGTTAGGCAGTCCGGCGGCTTTGGTGCCTTCGCGCTTTGAATAGGTGAAGATATGGATATGGCCGAAGCCTGTTTGCCTGATAAAATCAACGCTGTCTTGCCATTCCTGTTCGGTTTCGCCCGGAAAACCGACAATAATATCCGTGGTGACGTTAAAATCGGCCACCTGGGCGCGTAATTGGCTGACAATAGCCGCAAATTCTTCGGTTTTGCACCGCCGTGCCATCCGCCGCAACACACTGTCCGAGCCGCTTTGCAAAGGCAGGTGCAAATGCGGCATCAGGCGCGGGTTTTGGAACAGGGCAAAAAATTCATCGGTAAATTCCCACGGTTCCAACGAGCCTAGACGCAAGCGCGGGATGTCGGTTTGGCTGAGTATGGCCTTTACCAAAGCCACCAGATCAAGCCCCAAATCGCTGCCATAACCGCCCAGATGGACACCCGTAAGAATGGCTTCGGTAATGCCTTGGGCCGATAAGGCGTTGATTTCGTCAACCACAGCCTGCACCGGACGGCTGGACTCTTCGCCCCTGGCCACCGTGACAATGCAAAACGTGCAACGGTAGCGGCAACCGTCTTGCACTTTGACAAACGCCCGTTGGCGGCCACGGGTGAACAGGGATATTTCGCCCGGCTCGGTGGACATCGCCGGCATAGTGCCCATAGCCAATTCGCTGAGGGCTTTTGCCACCAGCTGGTTTTTGTCCTGGTTGCCGACCACCAAATCAACGCCCATCAGCGCGGCGGCCTCGTCAGGGTTTAAGGTCGCATAACAGCCGCTGACCACCAGCTTTGCTTGCGGATTGTCGCGGTGGATACGCCGGATCAGGTTACGCGACTTACGCGCAGCATCTTGGGTGACGGCACAGGAATTGATGACCACCAGATGGGCGGCTTCCGCCTGACGGGTGATCTGATGGCCGGCTGTTTGGAAGGCCTGCGCCCATGTCTCCAGTTCCGCTTCATTCAAACGGCAGCCTAGGGTTTTAAGGTGTACTAACATGATGTCAAAAAAACTGATGAATAATAAAAAGCGGTGCAAGGCTTAAATCCCAAGCCGCTGGGCAACGGCCATTGATGGCCGGAACGGCTTAAAAACCATAATATTTGCAGGGGAAAATAACCTTAAAGTGTTGGACTTATGGCCGGATAGGGTTTATAAGGCACTAAAAATGGCGGCTGGCGAAAGCTTTTAAGGCTTTCGCCGTCCTTGGATGTCCAACTTAAGCATGATGGCAACAATGTCTTTTCGCATCCCACTTTCGTATCAAAATCGGATGTTTGGCTATTATCTTAACCAAATCGGCCAGCAACAGCAGTTATTGCAACACATCCGGCAACGCTTGCCGGAACATATGGCAAAACATGCCCGCCATTGCTTGGTCAGCAAAAACACCCTGATGGTGTATACCGATTCGGCGGTATGGGCTTCGCAATTGCGTTTTTATCGGCAAACCTTATTGGCGGATATTGCCACCCTGTCCAACGGCGCCGTACAGAACCTACAAATCAAAGTCATGACCGAAACCTTCGGTGCAACTGCACGGGTGCGGCATAAGACAAACATCCCCTCGCTTGCCACCATCGAAATGATGGCGCAACAAAGCGCCAGCATCACTGACCAACCCTTACAGCAGGCCTTGCAACGGCTTAACGCCACCTTAAAAAGACGCACTAAGGAAGGCTGAACCCTAAACAGGCAAGGGCTGGCATAAAGCCAGCCCTTGAGAGGCCGTAACGCGGGGTGGGCGGCACTTATCGCCAAACCTGCCGCCCTACGGGGTTTGTGGGCAAGCAGCGGCCATCATTTGGCTTTCATGATGCTGATGCCTTTCAATAAATTCAACGCTTCCGACAAGGCATAATCTTTCATATCGACATTGTCTTTGTCCTTATCTTCAACAGTTGCCGACCCCGCCGCGCCCTTGTCTTTGTTGTTTTGCAAATGCCCGGACAAATCGGCTTCCTTAACCGGGGTAAAATCCGATTTATCCAATGCTTCCAGCTTGACCCGCGCCAAAGCGATGTCCGGCTCGATGCCTTTCGCTTGGATGGAGCGTCCAGAGGGCGTGAAATAACGTGCCGTGGTCAATTTGATAGCCGCCCCGTTAGTGGTCGGTAAAATGGTTTGCACCGAGCCTTTACCGAACGATTTTTCACCCATAATGATGGCGCGTTTTTGATCTTGCAAAGCCCCGGCGACAATTTCCGAAGCCGATGCCGAACCGGCGTTAATCAGCACCACCATCGGCGCACCGTTAACCAAATCGTCAGGGGCGGCGTTAAAGCGCATTTCTGAGTTTTCGATACGGCCTTCGGTATAGACAATCAGGCCGCCGGTCAAAAACGCGTCACTGACTTTGACCGCCGCATCCAAGACACCGCCGGGGTTGTTGCGCAAATCCAGCACCAAGCCTTTCAGGTTGCCGCCATTTTCCTTTTTCAGCGCCGCCAGCGATTCGGTGAGGTTGTCGCCCGTACCGGATTGGAAACTGCTGATACGCACATAGCCATAACCTTTTTCCAGCAACTTGTTTTTGACGCTTTTGACTTTGATGATGTCCCGCGCTATGGAAAACTTCAGCGGCGTTTCCGCACCTTCACGCACCACGGTCAACAAAATTTTGCTGCCCGGCTCGCCGCGCATGGCTTTGACGGCATCCGGCAAAGACATGCCTTTGACCGGCTTATCGTCCAATTTGACAATTAAGTCGCCCGCTTTTAGACCCGCCTTTTGCGCGGGGGTGTCATCAATCGGGGAAACGACTTTGATAAAACCATTTTCCATGGTCACTTCAATGCCTAGGCCGCCAAATTGGCCGGTGGTGCCTTCTTTCAATTCCTGGTATTCATCCGCCACCAAATACGCCGAGTGGGGGTCCAAACCGCTTAACATGCCGCGAATCGCATCTTCGAGCAATTTCTTGTCAGAAACCGGCTCGACATAATCGCGTTTGATACGGCCAAAAATTTCGGTAAACGTCCGTAAATCCTCAAATGGCAAGGTATCTGCCACTGGCTCGTTATCTTTATCGGCAAAGACACTGCCACAGTTACCGACAACAACACCTAACATGATGCCTAGCGACAAAATAAATACATTTTTCTTTTTTAGCATGTGTCTTAAAACTCCAAATCCTCTAATTGTCTGTTCTCATGAATGAGCGATTATTTGCTGCGGCTAAGTGACCTTGCCCACATTTTTTAACACTGAAAGGTCAAACACCCACACCCTAACCGGCTAACCGCCGATGCTTTAGCAGATCCCTAACACATCGGACAGGCACGGCTTAATAGCCCCGGCACCAGACCAACGGATCAATCGGCTGGGCATTTTTGCGGATGCCAAAATACAGGCCAGGTTGGCTACGGCCACCACTTTGCCCGACGCTGGCAATGACTTCCCCCGCCTTTACCGTGTCGTTGACTTGCTTAAACAGGCTTTGGTTAAACGCATACAAGCTCATATAGCCATCGCCGTGATCAATAATCACCAGATACCCGTAACTGCGCATCCAGTCGGCGAAAGTGATTTTGCCCGCCGCCACCGCATGGACATCAAGCCCTTCTTTGGCCTCAATCAACACCCCGCCTTCCGCGCCCAAGCCGCTGGCACTGCGCATCACCTTACCTTGGACAGGCCAGGACAATTTGCCTTTTAAATGGCTAAAACCACCTTGCACATCGGCAAAACCCTTATCCGGCACGGCAGCTTGCCCATCGCCAGCGGCAGCTTCGCCAGTAGCGGCCGGCACGGGGGGGCTGGCCTTAATGCCCAATTCCTGTGGCAAAGAGGCGATCAAAGCGCGTAGCTTGTTTTCGCTTTCCGCCAAATAATTGAGCTGTTCTTGATAGGAGGTGGCCGCCATATCCGCCAGCAACGCCTTACGTTGTTGCCTGACCCCATTCAGTGCGGCTTGCTGCATTTTTTTTTGCTGTAAATCCAACTCCAATTGTTGGGTTTCCGCTTGTTTTTGCTTATCCCACCGTTCCAAGTTTTGGATTGAGGTTTCCAGTTGGGCAATCTTCGCCAAGCGGGCTTTGTTGATATAGCTGTAATATATCATCATTC
Organism: Methylovulum sp.; assembly: GCA_028713595.1. Taxonomy (GTDB): domain Bacteria; phylum Pseudomonadota; class Gammaproteobacteria; order Methylococcales; family Methylomonadaceae; genus Methylovulum. The sequence continues at coordinate 10,925 of JAQTNZ010000020.1, forward strand.
GGCTGGATAGGGCGGGGTCTTGCTGATTCAACAACAATTTTAATTCTTCCTGTTGCCCCATTTCATAAGCGGCTTTGACCTGACCCGCCAGTTCCTTACGCTCTTTGGCGATAGCCCGCTGGCAGGCCAGTATCTCAAGTTCGATTTTGTCTATATTGCGGCGTTTTTGTTCAATTTGTTTATATAAATACCGCAGTGTCGCGGCAATCTCGCCATAGCGCTTTTCCACATCGGCCAACACTTGCTCCAGATTGTCTTGGGGCAAGGGGGCGACAGAAGCCGCATCAGACGGGGCATTGTCAGGTTCTAAAGCCTCGGCTTCAAAGGCCATGCCGGCCTGTCCCGCCAAGTCGGCATCATCAATGGCCTCCACCTGTTGCCAGTAGCCAGCGAACAACACGCCTAGTAGCAGCAGCCTTTTCATTCTCCGCTTATGCAGCCTTCAGCAAAAACTTGCCGCTCATTTCAATCGGTTGGGTGACACCTAAGATAGCCGGCATCATCGGAGCCAAATCAGGCAAGCCGCCACCGGACATTGGCAGGGTGTCCGCTAGGGCAATGGCCTTGTCTTGCCGGTTTGAGGCGTGGCCGAATCCGTTAAGGATCAGGAACACCAGAGGTTTCAATCGCTTCAACATGGTTTATTTATCTCCTGACACTGAAAAAAACTGTAATTGTAAAAGATTCTCACTATCCGTTACCCATAATGCAAAAAAGTAAGGTATCATTTTAGAAATTGCCGGATAGCCATCATTTATGGCATTGTCGCGAGACAAAAGACAAGCCATATTATCAAGTAATTGCTATATTAATACACCTTGCCGGCCTTGGATATTAATAATCCCACAACGAAAATCGCCAAAGGTCGCTTCCCTAAAAAGAAACCATCTTTTCCTGACATTAAAAATTTGTATGGACACGAAACACGACATTTTATACGATGAAAACGACATCAACAAAGCGGCGCGTTGCCTAAAGGCCATGTCGCACCCTTTGCGCTTGAAAATTTTGTGCATTTTGGGCAAAGAATCGATTAGCGTCCAAGATATTGTCGCGCAAGTCGGCACTAGCCAAAGCAACATTTCCCAACATCTTTCGATACTTCGGGAAAAAAACATCCTAGCCACCAAAAAAGAAGCCAACCGTGTTTACTATTATATAGACGATCAACGCATGATCCAGTTAATTGATATGATGCGCGAAGTCTTTTGTACTAAGCCACACTGATGTATCTACGCCACTTACTTAACCTAAACGACCCACATTGCTATGGACAACTATTCCCGTTATCTAGAATTTGCCGCCAACCACTATCTCTTGTCGCTAGGCTTGGCTGTGGTGACGTACCTGTTAATCCAGGAATTCTTTGATACCGCCTTTAAAAAATTCGCCAACATCTCGCCATTGCTGGCCGTCGCTAAAATGAACGAGGAAAACGTCGTCATTATTGACGTGCGCGAACCTTTGGAATTTACCGAAAGCCATATTGCCGACGCACGGAACACGCCTTTGAGCAAATTGGCCGAACACTTGCCAAGCCTTGAAGCCTATAAAAAGACCCCGGTGCTGGTCGCTTGCCAGACGGGCGCACGTTCGGCAACGGCGGGAAAACAGCTTGCCAAAGCCGGTTTTGAACAGGTGTTCGTCATCACCGGCGGCATGGCCGCTTGGGAAAACGATTACAAACTGCCGGTAAAAATCAGCAAGAAGAAAAAAGCTTAACAAAACCACCTTTTTTATCAATCCACCCATCAACCAGCCCATCAACCCACACCACTTTTATTATGGCCGAAGACAACAACAGCTTGGAAAAACAATTTTCTATCCAAAAAATCTACACAAAAGACCTGTCTTTTGAAACCCCCAACACCCCTGCGGTGTTCACCGCAAAATGGGAACCCGCCGTTGATTTCAACTTGGCGACCAATGTCGCCACCTTGGAACAAAACCTGTTCGAAGTGACCTTAAAAGTCACCATCACCGTCAAATGCGCGGATGTGACCGCTTATTTGGTGGAAGTCAACCAAGCGGGCATTTTTGCCTTGGGCGGTTTCAACGACCAAGAAATGGGCCCGATGATGGGTAGCTTCTGCCCCAACATCCTCTTCCCTTATGCGCGTGAGGCCATTTCTGACCTGGTCACCCGTGGCGGCTTCCCGCAATTGCTATTGGCTCCGGTCAATTTCGATGCCTTGTATGCGCAACACGTACAACAATTGCAACAAGCCCCCGGCACAGGCACTATCAACTAAGCGGGATGGATAAACGTATAGCCATCCTGGGGGCGGGGTCATGGGGAACCGCTCTAGCTATCCTCGCCGCCAGAAATGGCTGCCAAACGCTGTTATGGGGACACAATGCCGCACATGTTGCGGCATTGTCCCGTGACCGCCGCAACCAACGTTACCTGCCCGATATAAGCTTTCCGGCAGAACTGGCTGTCACCGACCAGTTACCCGACATCGCCCGTTTCAGTGACGTGCTGCTGGTTTGCGTCCCTAGCCATGCCTTTAAGCCCACGCTAGTGGCACTTAAGCCCTACTTGCCGGATAACGTAAAAATTGCCTGGGCCACCAAAGGCTTCAATGCCGACAATGGTTGCCTATTGCACGAAACCGTGGCGAAAGTTTTTTCACCCGACACCCCCGCCGCGATTATTTCCGGCCCCTCATTTGCCAGCGAAGTCGCCGCCGACTTGCCCACCGCCATTACTATCGCCTCCTTGCAAATGGATTTTGCCAACCAACTGGCGGATATTTTCCACAGTGGCCGCTTCCGCACCTACACCAGCCCCGATTTGATCGGCGTGGAAGTGGGCGGAGCCGTCAAAAATGTCTTGGCTATCGCCGCCGGGATTGCCGATGGTTTAGGCTTTGGCGCCAACACCCGTGCCGCCTTGATTACCCGTGGCCTGACCGAAATCATGCGTTTGGGCATCCAACTGGGCGGCAAACCCGAAACCCTGATGGGGCTGGCGGGCTTGGGCGATCTGGTGCTGACCTGCACCGATGACCAATCCAGAAACCGCCGCTTTGGCTTGGCCTTAGGCCGGGGGCAAAGCCGGGCGCAGGCCATCGCCGCCATCGGCCAAGAAATCGAAGGGGTTTCCGCCGCCAAACAAACCTATTTGTTGGCGCAAAAATACGGCATCGACATGCCCATCACCGAACAAACCTACAAGGTGCTGTACGAAAACTTAGAGCCGTTGCTGGCCGTAGAAAACTTGCTGTCCCGCGAAGTCAAGGCGGAATCGTTA
>JAQTNZ010000021.1 GCA_028713595.1 Methylovulum sp.
GTTCGGCTTCCAGTAGTTCAAGGATGCGGGTGGTGGCACCTTGGTTGCTGCGGATAAAGGCTTGGCCTTTGGCGATCAGTTCGGCCCTGTAGTCGGGGCGATTGTACAAGTCTAGGAGGGCGGCCATCAGGGCGGTGTCGGTCGGGCATTGGATGGCGGCTTGGTGTTCTAGGATATTGCGGGCGATGGCGGCAAAGTTTGCCATATAGGGGCCAAAGAGGACCGGTACACCCACGGCGGCGGCTTCTAGGATATTGTGGCCGCCGATGGGAACTAGGCTACCGCCGACAAAGGCTACATCCGCCGCGCCATAAAACAGTTTTAATTCGCCTAGGGTGTCGAGCAGGTAGACATCGGTGCTTTCCGCGCAGGCGTTTCCTGAAGTGCGGCAAACACTGGTTAAAAAGCGTTGCTGGCACAGTTGGCGGACTTCATCAAAACGCTCTGGATGGCGGGGGGCGATCAGTAGCAGTAAGCGGGGTATTTTTTCTTTAAGTTTTTGATATATATCTAAAATTAATGATTCCTCCCCTTTATGGGTGCTGGCCGCTAACCAGATAAAGCGTCCGGCAAAGAGCTGGTGTTTCAGTTGTCGGCCCTGGCTGAAGTGGTGTTGGGAAACGCCAACGCCAACGCCAACGCCAATGTCAACGTCAAACTTAATGTTGCCTATAGTGCTGACCGGATTAGTGGCGCCGATGGTGATAAAGCGTTGGCTATCTTCAGCCGATTGGGTGGCAATCTGTTTGATCTGGGCAAGAGCCGGGCGCACCAATGACGGTATATGCTGGTAAGCACGAGCCGAGCGCTCTGATAAACGGGCATTGATGAGATATAAGGGGATATTCTGCTTGCCGCAATGTGCGTAGAGGTTGGGCCAGATTTCAGTTTCCATGATAACCGCCAGCTTAGGCTGGAAGCAATGCGTAAAACGGTGCAGGACATCCGGCAAATCGTAGGGCAGGTAAACATGGCTGACCGTGTCCTTGAGGACAGCTTGAACCCGTGCCGAGCCGGTCGGGGTGGTGGTGGTAATCAGCAGGTGTTCTTGCGGGTGGAGCTGTTGCAGGCGTTTGACCAGCGGAAACAGGGCTTCGGCTTCGCCAACGGAAACGGCATGGAACCAGATAACGGGATGGGGATAGCTGTGCGGGTAAAAGGCCAGCCGCTCATGCCAACGCTTTCGGTATTCGGGGGCTTTAAGGCCACGCCACCACAAACGGAGCAAAATAAGGGGCAGTAGCAAGTAAAACAGACTGGTATAAATAATGCGCATAAGAAGCGGCAAGTCCAATGAATAGGGAGGTAAGCATTGACCAAGACCGCCCTTATGGCGTTAAATTCCCTCTCTAAAGCGGTAGGTGGGCAAGGCCATGCGCAAAAAACGCTCGCCTTGCCTGCCCATTACGCTTCAGGTACGACTTTAATAGCTAATGTGACCACGATGTCGGAATGGACAGTCACATCGATGTTAAAATCGCCAATATGACGGATAGTGCCATGTGGCAAGCGCACTTCATGCTTACCAACTTCAATGCCGGCGGCAGTGATGGCATCGGCAATATTATGGGTGCCGATAGAACCAAACAGGCGGCCTTCGTCACCGGCTTTATGGGCAATAACAATAGCCAGTTTGCTTAACGCATCGGCGCGTACTTGGGCGGCGGCCAATTTGGCGGCGGCAGCTTTTTCAAGTTCGGCACGGCGAACTTCAAATTCGGCGATTTTGCTGGTGGTCGCAGGTGCGGCCTTGCCTTGCGGGATCAGGTAATTTCTGCCGTAACCGGCCTTAATGCTGACTTTATCGCCCAGATTGCCCAGGTTCGCTATTTTTTCAAGAAGAATGACTTCCATCTTATAATCCTCATAGTTGGGGGTTAGCCCCATTATTTACGCTTTTGGCGTAGTGTGTGTAGATTGATGTTTTCGTAAGTCCAGCCACGCATCGGCCAAGCCAACTACTGCGACCAGCAAGACCGTGTGGGGTATCAGCAGCATGGTGATGTAAAGCATGGGTACGCTAAAACGCGCCAGTTTTGTACCTGCAAACAGGGTATGCAGCACCGCCGTACCGACCACACCGTACAGGGCCAACAACGGGATGATGATATTCCATGCCACTTCCGAGACCGTACCCATCTTTGCCAAGGCTATGGCGAGAGTCAGCACACTGCCTAAGGCAAAGCTCACGGGCATCCGTAGTGACAAATATTCAGCCCTAAAGCCACCGAGGTTGTAAAGCCGGGATTGTAACCAACGCCCCAAAAACAAGCCGGACAGCAAGCTAAAGACAGAACCCATTGCCACTACGCCTGTCATATAATAGGCAAAGGCATTGGCAACCCGTTTTAAGTCCTCTAAAGGGGCATCAGGCGGTAGATTAGCGGGCACTATCATCTGTGCAAAGAGATTTTTCCATAGCTCGGCGATGTTAGGATTGGCCCAATAACAGCCAACCACTGCCAACACACCCAAGCCTACGGCAATTTGCACCGCCAATGACAAACTGCGGCTTTCGCGTAAGACGATGGCGACCAGCCAGACGGGAACCCATAATGCCAAGACATAAACCAGCGCGAATTGAAAATCGCCTACCAGCAACCAACCCAGCAAGCCTGCGGCAAGGCTGGAGCAGCCCAGCACATACAGGCCTTCAGCCGCGCCCAGCCGCAATGTGACCAAGCCTATCGAGGCGGAACTTACGACGCTTACGGGCGGGAACATTAACGACAACAACGCCAAGGAAGAAGCCACAGACATGGCTTGTAACCTTCCCCTCATGATGTAGGCCGCTAAAAAGTCCATGATCGCCCCGTGTGTTTATTTATGTGCGTCGCAGAATGGCAATAACGCGATAAAACGCGCACGTTTAATGGCTACACACAATTCCCGTTGGTATTTCGCAGTGGTGCCGGTGATACGGCTAGGTACGATTTTGCCAGTTTCGGTAATGTAATCGCTTAGTAAATCCAAGTCTTTATAATCGATTTGGGCGCCTTCTTCGGAGAAGCGGCAGAATTTTTTGCGTCTGATGTTACGGGCCATAATGAGTCTCTTAAATATAAATGGTTAATGTTTATTCGGTAATGCTTTCGTTGGCATCGAATTCTTCATCAATGTCATCCATATCTGCATCGTCAGTGGCGGTCAGAGCTTCTTTAGCTGCCGCTTCTTTAGCTTTGAACTCGGCTTGTTTGTTGCCTTCGGCAGTGGCAATGGCAATCGGTGACGGTGCTGTGACGGCGTGTTTTTGCAACAGCGTCATGCTGCGCAAAATCGCATCGTTAAAACGGAAGCCGCTTTCCAGCTCGTCCAAAGTGGGCTGGTCACATTCAACATTCATCAGCACATAATGGGCTTTATGGATTTTTTTGATAGGATACGCCAAGTGCCGGCGGCCCCAATCTTCCAGTCGATGGATTTTGCCGTTGGCTGTTTCGATGGTGGACTTGTAGCGTTCAACCATAGCGGGGACTTGCGCGCTTTGGTCGGGGTGGACTAAAAAGATAATTTCGTAGTGTCGCATTAGTTTTCCTTTCGGGTAAAGCTTTCCCTTATAAAATAAAGGGTAAAGCAAGGAGGAGCGTAGTGCCCCGTAGAACCGCCCATTATAAAGTTTTTTCCACCATCAACAAAGCATTATCTATACCATTGATAGATAAGCACTACAAAAACCTCAAATAGCAGAGGGCTGGTGGATATTGGTGCTTGACAAAAAATCTGCATAGTAGAAACTTAAACAGTTTTAATAACCCAAGAGTACCTTCTTTGAACGAAATGCCCATTAGTATGCTGTTAGGCATACTTATCCTTATGCTGATTTTGTCGGCCTTTTTTTCAGGGTCGGAAACGTCATTAATGACCCTTAACCGATATCGCTTAAGGCATTTGGTCAAACTTAAGCATCCGGGTGCCATCAAAACCCACCAATTGCTCAAACGCCCCGACCGCCTGATTGGCTTGATCTTGCTCTGCAACAACTTTGTCAACACCTTTGCCGCTTCCATCACCACCGTCTTAGCACTTCGCCTGTTTCCTGACGATGAATCCAGCATCGCCATAGGCGCGGGGATTTTGACCATTATCATGCTGATTTTCTCCGAAGTGTCACCGAAAACCTTGGCGGCGATCAAACCCGAACTGCTGGCCTTCCCATCCGCATGGATTTATGAGCCGCTGTTGAAGCTGTTTTACCCTGTGGTCTGGTTCGTTAACCTGTTCGTCAACCTGTTGTTGCGGCTGGTCGGTGTCGATGTCAGCAAAAACACGCCGGATTCGCTCAATCGTGACGAGTTGAAAAGCATCATTACCGAAGCGGAAAGCTTAATGCCGCAACGCTATCAGAAAATGTTGCTGGGTATTTTGGATCTGGAATCGGCAACGGTTGAAGACATCATGACCCCGCGCAATGAAATTGTCGGCATTGATCTGGAAGACCCGCTGGAAGAAATTATTGAACAGATAAAATGCAGTCCGCATACCCAGTTGGCGGTTTACAAAAAAAGCATAGATAGGGTGATTGGCTTCCTGCATTTAAGGAAAGTATTGATCGAGGTCAATCAGGCGCATTTTGACAAGCAAATGATTATTAATCTACTAAGCCAGCCAGTGTTTATCCCTGAAAACACTCCCGTGCATACACAGATGCTGAGTTTTAAGAAGGAAAAAATCCGTGTGGGTTTAGTGGTTGACGAATATGGCGATGTGCAGGGTTTGGTGACACTGGACGATTTGTTGCAGGAAATTGTCGGCGAATTGATTACTGATGAAGTCGCCGCCGCACAATTGCAAAACGATGGTAGCTATCTGGTCGATGCGGGCATCACCATCAGGGAACTGAACCGCGTCACCCAATGGGCGTTGCCGACCGAAGGCCCCAAAACCTTAAATGGTTTGATTATTGAGGTGATGGAAACGATTCCTGAACCTGGTACCAGTATTGATTTGCATGGCTATCAACTGGAGGTGATAAAGCGCAATAAAAATACGGTAAAATTGGTAAAATTTTTGCCCAGAAAATAGCAATAGCGGTTTTGCCCTTAGAAATAGTGCATTTTCTTGAATATATGAAAAAATACCGTCTATAATTAAAGTCAATTAGGGCTAAATGTACTGTACCAATGGCAAAGCTTACTGTTTTCTTTAAATATAAGGCAATCGACTCGTTTTTGTTCGAAAAAGGCGTAGTCCATATCGGACGCGATGAGACCAATGACCTGACCATCGACAGCTTGGCCGTTGCCCCCGCCCATGCGGCCATCATTAACCGAGATAACGTCAGCACGATCAAACAATTGAATGACAATTTCCCGTTGATTGTCAATGGTCAAAAAATCAAAGAATGTGAACTGAACCATAACGACACTATCACTATAGGCAAGCATGACATTGTTTATAGCGTCACCGAGTCGGTGGGCCAACCCAATCCCGGCTCACAAAACAATGGCAGCTACGTTGACTATTCCAAACCCCCTGATGCCGGGTTTGACTCGGAAGACGAGCACGTGCCGCCCGCCAGCCTCCAAGTCATGAACGGAACCAATATCGGCAAGGTACTGCCTTTAAAAAAAGCCATGACCCGCCTAGGCAATGCTGGCAACGGGGTAGTGGTCATTTCCAAACGCAAGGACGGCTATTACATTTCCGCATTGGAAAACCTAGGCACATTGACCCTCAATGGCGCCCCATTAGGCAACCACTATATGAAACTGAACAATAATGACGTGATGGTCATCAACCAAACTTCATTACAGTTCTTTTTCGACTAAGGAAGCTTGCAACAAACGCCGTCTCCCCGCATCTGATAAGCGTCTTTTACGCCCTATCCAACCACAAAGCCCATCGTCTTAAAATCCTTCACAATCTTAGGGTACGATAGCGAGCTGATACCTGCGCACTGATAAAAGCATCTTGTTTACCTCCGCCCCCATTTATAGGGGCGGGGGGATAGCGGGCGAAAGCCCCCGCTACTTTTTATAAACCCGATTGGCAATAACGTCCTCCACCACCGAAGGATCTGCCAGTGTCGATATGTCGCCCAGATTATCCAATTCATTACTGGCAATTTTACGCAAGATACGGCGCATGATTTTACCGGAGCGGGTTTTGGGTAAGGCAGGGGCCCATTGTATGACTTCGGGGCTGGCGATTGCGCCTATTTCGCTTCTGACCAGCGCGATTAACTCCTTTTTGATCTGCTCTGATGGCGTTGCCCCGACTTGCAGGGTGACAAAGGCATAAATGCCTTGGCCTTTGATGTCATGCGGAAAACCGACCACTGCGGATTCGGCGACGTATTCATGCAGGTTTAATGCGCTTTCAATTTCTGCTGTACCCAGCCGATGGCCGGAGACATTCAGCACATCGTCCACCCGTCCGGTTATCCAATAATAGCCATCGGCATCACGGCGAGCTCCATCGCCGGTAAAATAATAGCCGGGGTAGGCCTTAAAATAAGTGTCGATAAAGCGTTGATGGTCGCCGTAGACAGTACGCGCTTGTCCAGGCCAAGGGCGGCTTAACACCAGTACCCCTTCGGCAACACCCTCCAACACCTGCCCGTTAGTATCGATAATAGCCGGTTGCACGCCAAAAAATGGCAATGTCGCAGAACCGGGTTTTAATGGGGTGGCTCCCGGTAAAGGGGTTATCAAGATACCGCCTGTTTCGGTTTGCCACCAAGTATCGACTATCGGGCAATGTTTTTCACCCACCACATGGTAATACCATTCCCACGCTTCTGAGTTGATCGGCTCACCAACACTGCCTAAAATCCTCAAGCTGCTACGGTCAGTACGGGTGACAAAGCCGTCACCTTGCGCCATCAGCGCACGGATTGCCGTGGGAGCGGTGTAGAAAATATTGACCTGATGCTTGTCGATGACCCTCCAGAAACGGTCGGCTTCAGGATAAGTAGGCACCCCCTCAAACATCAAGGTGGTCGCACCATTGCATAAGGGGCCGTAAAGCACATAAGAATGCCCGGTAATCCAACCGACATCGGCGGTACACCAATACACATCGCCATCGTGGTAATCGAAAATATACTTATGCGTCATTGCCGCATACAGCAAATAGCCGCCGGTGCTGTGCTGCACGCCCTTAGGCTTGCCCGTAGAGCCTGAGGTGTATAGGATAAACAGCGGATCTTCGGCATCCATCCACTCCGGCTCGCAATCCTCGGCGGCCTGTGCCATCGCTTCGTGATACCACACATCACGGCCTTCCTGCCAAGCGACTATTTGCCCGGTATTTTGGATAACGATAATTTTCGCCAGACTGGGGCAATTGGCCGCAGCCTTATCCACGGTCGCCTTAATCGGGATGACTTTGCCGCCGCGATAGCCCTCATCGGCGCACACCAGATAACGGCATTGCCCATCTTGGATACGATCTTTCAAGGCTTCGGCGGAAAAACCACCAAACACCACCGAATGCACCGCCCCGATACGAGTACAAGCCAGCATGACTACGGCGGCTTCAACAATCATTGGCAAATACACACAGACATGGTCGCCTTTGCCGACCCCTTGGGCTTTCAAGACATTGGCAAATTTACAGACATCCTTGTGCAATTGCCGATAAGTGATTTTTTTGTCCTGTTCGGGATTGTCGCTCTCCCAAATAATCGCCACTTGGTCGCCACGTGCCGCCAAATGCCTATCCAAACAATTGACGCTGACATTCAATTTGCCCCCTTCAAACCAGCGGATATAAGCCGTCGGATAATCATAATCCATGACGTTGTCCCAGCGTTTTTGCCATGTCAAAAACTGTCCCGCCTGTGCATCCCAAAACGCTTCGGGCTGGTCTATCGACTGTTGGTAAAGGGTTTGGTACGTTTCGGCGGTGATGTGCGCCCGTGCCGCAATCTCCGGTTTGACGTGATACAGATGTGGGTCTAGCATGGTGCGGTTCCTTATGTCAGTGCTTTATGAATAACGGGGTACGGAACTGTCGCAATACAACGACCACGCATCAATACCGCCTAACAAGTTGGTGATGTCGGTAAAGCCTGAGTCCACTAAAAAATGGGCGGCGCGGAGGCTGCGCATCCCGTGATGGCAAATGACCACAATGGGCTGCTGGGCATCCAGTTCAGAGAAACGTTGCGGCAATTGGGCGAGGGAAATTCTCAGGCTGCCTTCGATTTTGGCAATTTTATACTCAAAATCTTCCCTAACATCCAGTAAGAACAGCGGCTCGCCTTGTTCCAGCTTGGCCTTTAATTCAATTGCGGTAAGGTTTTTGATGGTCATGGTGTTATCCTTTGTTAATAAAGCGGTGCAGACGTTGCAGGGCAACCGTCATGTTATCTATGGTCGTGGTATAGGCAAACCGTAAGTGACGGTGGGCGTGATGGCTACCGAAATCTTTGCCGGGGGTGATGGCAACGGCTTCCTGTTCAAGAAAATCCAAAGCGAATTGAAAACTATCATCAGTAAAACGCGAAGCATCGGCGTAAATGTAAAACGCGCCTTCAGGTTTGGCAGGAATCTCAAAGCCCAAGTCCAACAAACCTGTATACAGAAAATCACGGCGGGCCGCCAGCTCGGTACGGCGGCGTTCCAATTCCGTGCGGGTATCCTCAGCAAATGCCGCCAATGCAGCATATTGCGAATGGGTGGAGGTGGCGATAAAGATATTTTGTGCCAACTTTTCCGCCACTGCAACAAATTCCTCAGGCACCACCAGCCAACCGATACGCCAGCCAGTCATGCCAAAATATTTGGAAAAACTGTTGATGACAAACACGTCATCACTATATTGCAGAGCCGTCACCGCAGTTTGCCCATACACTAGGCCGTGATAAATTTCATCCGAATAAAAACATCCGCCCAAAGCGTTGACCGTAGCGATGACCGCTTGCAACGCCGCTGGCGTAGTCAACGTCCCCGTAGGATTAGAAGGTGAAGCAACCAACACGCCTTTACTGCGCAAATGCCAGTGCTGTTGGATTTGGGAGGCGGTCAATTGATACAGGCTATCCGCACCAACAGGCAGGGTGCGGGGGATAGCGCCCAACAAAGTGGCAAAATTGCTGTTACAGGGATAACACGGGTCTGCCATCAGCAGTTCATCACCTGGGTTCAAACTGATGCCTAAGGCCAACAAAAACGCCCCCGAAGCCCCAGGCGTGATAAAAATACGCTCCGGGGCGACCATCACGCCATATTGCTGCTGGTAAAACCGGGCAATAGCTTGCCGCAACTGCGGCAAACCCGCCGCCGACGTATATTTCACCTCACCTGTTTGCAATAAATCAATGCCTGCGGACACAATAGTCGGCGGTGTCGGAAAATCCGGTTCGCCGATTTCCATGTGGATCACATCCCGGCCTTCAGCTTCCAACTGTTTCGCCCGTTGCAGCAAAGCCATCACATAAAATGGCGAAATGGTTTGCATCCGGTCTGCGATTTTTTTACTCATGGCTTAAAGATGTGTGAAAAAGTGCCGATGATACCAATAATTCTTGCTAACAGCCTGCTATTCTGCTAAAAATGCGCGGTTTTATTTAATTTTGTAGGAGTTATTGGATGGCTACTGGTTCTAACGTGGTTGCGTCACCTTTTACCTTTACGCCTTATGTACCAGCAGAAGGCGAAGAGTACATGAATGAAGCTCAATTAAAACATTTTGAGAATATCTTAAAAAACTGGAAAGCTGAATTGATGCAGGGCGTAGATCGTACTGTTAACCACATGCAGGACGATGCCGCCAATTTTCCTGACCCTAACGACCGTGCCACACAAGAATCCGAATTCAGTTTGGAATTAAGGACTCGTGATCGTGAACGCCGTTTAAGCAAGAAAATTGATGATGCCCTCAAAGAAATCGAATCGGGTGATTATGGTTATTGCGAGTCTTGCGGTATCGAAATCGGCATCCGCCGCCTAGAAGCCAGACCGACCGCAACCTTGTGCATTGACTGCAAAACCCTGGATGAGATCCGCGAAAAACAAATGGGCTAAACCTTAAGACCACCCCAGCCTTTTGCCCATTGCACCTAAAGAGACCAATCACGATGCAAAACATCAACGACAACGGGCCTGTAACGTGCAGTGACAGCATTCTTATCAATGCCACCCCAGAACACGTCTGGGCGATACTGACCGACATCGGTCAATGGGCAAATTGGCAAAACGACATCAAACAAGCCACGCTCAACGGGCCACTACAAGCTGGCACCTCCTTTGTTTGGAAAACGGGTGGCGTGACCATCCACTCCACCCTCCATAGCGTTGAACCCTATAGCCACCTTGGCTGGACAGGCAAAACGATGGGGCTTTATGCCATCCACAACTGGAGCCTGGCTGAAATAAACGGGCAAACGCAAGTATCGGTTGCCGAAAGCATGGAGGGCTGGTTAGCGACCGTTTTTAAGAAAGCTTTCAACAAAAGCTTGGCAACCGCCATGCGGCGTTGGCTTGAACTGCTAAAACAGACCTGTGAGCAATAGCCAAAGCCCACAGCGCAACGTATCCCCCCCTTGATCTTATTCGGCATTGCTTGTGTCAACCTTGGCTTTACCCGATAAAAAAACCATCATTGGTCGGTTCGCACCTTCGCCAACCGGCCCCTTGCATCTAGGCTCCCTCTACACCGCCCTTGCCAGTTTTTTGCAAGCCCGTTGCCAACAGGGCCGCTGGCTGTTGCGCATAGACGATCTGGACACCCCGCGTAACCGCCCCGGAGCCACTACCGCAATCCTTAGCGCCTTAGAAAACCTAGGGCTGCATTGGGACGGGCCTATCGTTTACCAAAGCCAACACCGAGCCGCCTATCAGGCCATCCTAGACCAGCTCGACCAACAGCACTGGCTTTACCGCTGCGACTGTAGCCGAAAAATACTGACCGGCGAAACCTATTCGGGGAGGTGTCGCACACGATTTCTTTCCAGAGACCACCCCCATGCCCTGCGCATCAAAACACACACCCAAAATATCGAATTTATCGATATTTTACAAGGTGTTATAAAATATAAACTAACGGATGGAATCAGTGATTTTATCGTCAAACGCAAAGACCATATCATCGCCTACCCATTTGCCGTAGTCATTGACGACCACCTGCAACAGGTCAACGAAATCGTGCGCGGCTGTGACTTGCTCACCGCCACCCCCAAGCAAATCTACTTACAGCAGCTATTAGGCTACCCTACGCCCCGCTACTTGCACGTTCCGGTACTGATCGACCCCCACGGCTACAAACTTAGCAAACAAACCCTAGCGACCGCAGTAGACACCCGCAACCCCTCAGCCGTACTCTTTACGTTATTGGAGTTGTTAAAACAACAGCCGCCCGCACCACTGCGGCAAGCCAGCGCGGCAGAACTACTGGCCTGGGCCATCGACCACTGGCAACCTGCCGTACTGGCTAACCAACAGACTCTCCCCACCCCATGACCTTACCCATACCCTGCCCCTGCGGCTCCAATCTCAGCTATACCCAATGCTGCGCCCGCTTCCATAACGGCGACAACATCCCCGCCACCGCAGAAGCCCTGATGCGCTCGCGTTTTGCAGCTTTTGCCCTACAAAAAAGCGCTTATCTCTTGGCGACCTGGGACGATGCCACCCGCCCTGCCCACTTGGATTTTACAAACGACACCACCCAATGGTTACGGCTAGAGATTGTCAGCACCAAAAAAGGCGGGGCAAACGACAACAAAGGCATTGTCAGCTTTAACGCCTATTTTAGGCAACAGAGCGAAGATGGCGTACTCAGCGAAACCAGCCGTTTCAGCAAAATCGGCGACCGCTGGTTTTATGTCGATGGCGATGTCAAACTAGCCAACGCCAAGGCCGTCCAAAGTAAAAACGGCTTGTGCGCGTGTGGTAGCGGCAAGAAATTTAAACACTGCTGCATGAAGTGACAAGCAAGCATTGTTTTGTTTTAGACACTTCCCCAACACCACTCCAACACTACCCCCCGGTATTCTTTAGACCCATCCGGTTGGTGAGCCGCCAAATGCAATGGTGCTTTAAGGATGCACCAAAAAATGCTGGAAACCTGCTAAAACCATTGAAGAATGTCGGCAATATAACCATTATTTAATATACGGGATTTATGGGCAACTTACTGAAAAACCGCCATTAATATTTTTCAAACAATATCTTACGAAAGCCAAGCGCGAACTATCAACAATCGGTTATTATTTGGCAAAAATATTGCTTAATTTTTTTCAAGTTAGTGCTATGGCGTAAAGAAACAAGACTCTATATGGAGTTCAGGATCTTTTTGCCAAAAAGGCATAGCAAGCCGTTAATTAAGCATAGCGACCATAAATATACTGAAATCCATATAGAACCAGAAACACCCTTAGCCCTAAGGACTTAACAGCACATTAAAAAACACAAGAAATCAGAATACCCCATTACCCCTCTAATTTTTTCTTGACATACACGGGTGTATGACTATCTAATCTCCCCGTGCTTTATGCAGTTACTTACAGACATCATCAAAATAGCCATCAATTTATGGGATTTACAATGAATAATGTCAACAATGAATACTCTTCATCGGCTAATGACGCACTGAAAATTATCATTGTCGGCAATGTCGGCTCTGGTAAAACCACCGCCATTTCAGCCATCAGTGAAGTGCCGGTGATCGCCTCCGAGGCCAAAGCCACCGAACAGGATGCCCTGCACCGTAAAGCCACCACCACCGTCGCCCTAGATTATGGCGCCGTCCACATCGACGAAACCAAAGTGCACCTCTATGGCACGCCCGGACAGCGGCGTTTTGAATTTATGGCCGATATTGTCAGCAAAGGCGCCGCCGGCATGATTGTCATGATTGATAACGGCCATGCGCAACCGTTAAGCGAAGTTGATTATTTTCTGCAACGCCATGGCGACTACTTAAAAAAACATCCCGCCATTATCGCCATCACCCACTATGACGATAACGCCACCGACACCAACTTGATTGAATACCACGGCTACATCCGCAAGCACGGCTTCCCCTGTGCCATCATGCGTGTTGATGCCCGCGAAAAACATCAGGTAAAACGGGTGATTGAAAAACTGTGCCACGAAATTAAGAAACGTCCCCGTGTAGCGACTGCAAGATTGGCAAGAGGTGTCGGCTAACTGCCACACTGCCATTAAGTTAAGGAATTGTATTTAACAATCAGGCTGTTAATAAGTACACACTCGTTCCCATTTATGCCCCGTGGGGTACACGCTGTGTGGGAATGCAGTCAGGACGCGCCGCGTCCCGTTTCACACCGCGGCGCGGGTGGCACTGCATTCCCACACAGCGTGTACCCGCATAAATGGGAACGAGAGTTCTATTTTTATCTTGTTGAAATTACAGGCACACTACTTAACTTAATGGCAGTGACACCGGAGCGTGGGAACGATAGAAATAATTTGGGCAAACGTTAAAGGGTGCGGGGCTTGGAGCGCGGGCATCTTGCCCGCAAAGGCGGGCAAGATGCCCGCGCTCCAAAGAGGAAACCGCCTCACGATAATGATTATGCCAAGATTATCTTATGCACGTTCCTTAATGGCAATGCGCGGCTGCCACAAACGACCCACCCCCCGCTTTCATTGGAATGAAAACTTAACCGCCCCTAGCAGGGCCTGATTGCATCAAGCCCCGCTTGCCTGTATCCTTGCCCGATGCAAATAAACCTTATCTCAGTAGGAAACCGTATGCCCGGCTGGGTGCTGGCGGGCTATGATGAATATGCCAAGCGGATGCCGCGTGAATGCGAGCTGGTGCTTAAGGAAATCGCCCCCGGCAAACGGGTTAAAAACAGCGATGTGGCGCGGATAGTCCGTGATGAAGGCGAGCGCATGATTGCCGCCATCCCAACGGGTGCGCAGGTTGTCACGCTGGATATTCCCGGCAAACCTTGGACGACACCGGAACTGGCCGAAGCCCTGCGCCGCTGGTTAGCCAGCGGCCAATCGGTCGCCTTGTTGGTCGGCGGCCCCGAAGGCTTGGCCGAAGCGGCGCGGCAACGCGCCCACGAATCA
>JAQTNZ010000022.1 GCA_028713595.1 Methylovulum sp.
GGGCAGCTGGGCATACGGTTTCATGGCTTTTTGGCGGTTCAGGATAGGGGTTGGTATTTTAACCTGTCGACGCTTATATAGTCAGCAACATTTAGGAAAGATGTCTAATAAAACCGCCCTTGTTCAAGGCGGCATTTCATGTCGCTGGCAAACACGGTGCATGATGTTCCGCGAGTCGCTAGGCGTAGCTGAAAGAACAGGTTGCCAGTGATGCGGTTATGCTTTTCGCCAGCGCCCGCCATAGCATAGCAATCGCCATCTATATATTCATGCTTGCGCTCGTTTGCCGCTTCCCAGTGTAAATAGTCCTGTTCAGTGATGCCGTGTTTTTGCAATAAAGCACCCATGCCGATACCTCTTACAAATCTATTTCCAGCCCATCATAAGCGACTTCGATGCCGTGGGCGGTGAGTATCTTGCGCTCGTTGGAATCATCGTCCAAAATCGGGTTGGTGTTATTGATGTGTATCAAAATTTTGCGCTTTTCACCGATGCCATCCAGCACCTCAATCATGCCGTCTGCGCCGGATTGGGGTAAGTGGCCGATTTCCCGCGCCCGTTTTTGGCTGATGCCTTGCGTGACCATTTCATCGTTAGTCCAAAACGTACCATCGACCATGACGCAATCGGCGGTTTGCATGGCCGCCAGCACATGCGGTTCTATCTCGCCTAAGCCGGGTGAGTAAAAGACTTTTTTGCCCGTGGATAGTTGCTCGATAATCACGCCGATGTTGTCGCCGTCGTGCGGGTCATAACGGTGTGGGGAGTAGGGCGGGGCTTTGCTTTTTAAGGCTTGGGTGTAAAAACGCAGGTCGTCAATGCCGGGGATGGTGAAGCTGCTGCCGTCCACGGGTACGGGGTGGTGGTTGACGGTGCAGTAATGCGCCAGCATGTTAAATAAGGGGAAGCCGCTGGTCAAATCTTGGCGGACCATTTCCGTGCAGTAGACTTCCAACGGCTTGCCTTCGCGCAGCATCAGCATCCCTGTGGTGTGGTCAATCTGGCTGTCAATCAGCATAATGGCCTTAATGCCGGTGTCGCGGATGCCGTTTTTCGGTTGGATGGCGGGAAAGGCTTCCAGTTGCGCACGGATGTCCGGCGAGGTGTTGAACAACAGCCAGTTGCGGTTATCGGTGCTGACGGCGATGGACGATTGGGTACGCGCCGTGCCGTTCATTTCGTTATGGCGCAAACGGTGGCAGTTATGGCAGTTGCAGTTCCATTGCGGGAAACCGCCACCGGCGGCTGAACCTAAGACTCTAATTTTCATTTTTTTTATAACCAATTAAGGGGAGGGGGAAGATGTTGGCTTAAGGGCTGTTTTTAGGGTGATGTACCGCACTGTAAGCTTTTAAGACACACCCACAAAGGCCGCTGTGGCGTGGGCATAAGCTTTGATTGTACCGGATTATCGGCTAGGTCGAAAATCCTTAGGCGGGCTTTGGCTAGGACTTATGGCTTGTGCCGTACACTTAAGCTTGTTTGCTCTCTCCGGCTGGCAGAAATTATGTTTTAACAACTTTAAGGTTAAGTTATGATTTAATAAAATTAAACACCACCCGTTGACATAAGGTTTAGCCATGAAAAATAACGGAGCGCGGGCATCTTGCCCGCAAATCCTTAAAAGCCCAAATGTAAATTATAAAACGATAGGAATCGACATGGCCTATAAACAGATAGTGGCGTTAATGATAACAGGGCTTGTTTTTAGCCTGGGGGTGTTTGCAGACCCGACCCAGCCGTTGACTGTTGGGGAGGCATATCAAGCTATCCCGCATCAGCAGACGCGCTTTGATCCGCTGTCAACCGCGCTAATGGATGGTGAAGAAAAACAGTTTCTTGACCTGTTTTTTGGTTTGACCGATCTTGCGTTGGTGGAGCGGGTGTCCGTGCAACTGGCTAAGGCGCAAGGGGCTGAGGTTGGCGATCATTATGCGGATATTTTGGAGCGGTTACAGGCGTTGCATGTGCCGGCCAAACTGGCCTTGGCACATCATTTGGTGATTGCGGCGGTTACGGATCAGCAGGCTTCTCTGCAAAGTTGGAATGGCATCAGCACTTTTAACGCCCAAGACCCGTTGGTGGAAAGTGCCCATCAAAAGTTGCTGCAAGCCTATAGTGAGCTGATGCGTCTATACCCGCAAGAAAATGCGCACACTAAGCAGGCTTTTTTCGATCACTTGTGCGGGCTTGATTTCAAATGATAGGGGGGGCGAAAGGTAATAGAGCGCAGCAAGCCCGGCACATCGCAAGGGGGCAAGTAGCCACGGCTGTGGTGGAGCGCGGGCGTCTCGCCCGCAACGCTTTTATTTTTTGGATTCGCCCTATTTTGCGGGCAAGATGCCCGCGCTCCGTGCGCTGAGCCGCCAAAACCGGGGCATTTCGTCATAGTGTGCAAAAGCCTCGGCAATGGGGTCTTTTGACAGGAACAAATGGAACAGTGCCGCAAAGCCTTTGGTGGTGGGGGCAAAAGAGCTGCCACACTCGACCATGCCATTGGCATCATCGAAAGGGATGACGCTGGCGGCATTAAGCTGTCGCGGTTCTGCCCGACAGTCTCACAGTCGGGCAGAACCGCTTGCAGGCCTTACATCATTTTATCTTGTTGATATTCCGCAATAAATGCGCCATTTATGGTTTTTTGGCTAATCAATGGCTTATGTCATTTCCATCGGCATGATGTGGTGATGTGGAAACAGAAACTGTTGCTTGTCTGCTGATAGAAAAACATTTTAGGACACGGGTCAGCGTTAACCGAATGACAGGGATGGTGGCGATACTCTCACTGCCTAAGTCTTAGCTATTTTGCTGTTTTAAACCTAGCGGGCTGTGTTGGTAAAAGGCCGAAACAAGCAATAACTGGTGGTTTGCTGCTTATATGGCAACACCAATAACCAAGTGTTTTTATTATTTTATAGTAAATTCAATCTCTTGAGTAATGGCATGTAAATTGACTATTAGATGCCATACACGGGTAAATTTAAAATGTGACAGCCAGTGTTTGTTTTTTTTTTCAATACAGATTTACATGAAAAGCACTACATACTGTAATCAATTTGTCATGCTTTAGTTGTATCTTACCTAACAGGCGTTTTTGGGCTATTCGCTTTGGGCTGATTGAAAAAGTTTGAAACTATATCAGCTAACCTCATCCCCGTAAGGGCCATTGCTCTTCGGTGTTGGATTCACGCTGTAAAACAGATGTTAAATGACTTATAACCACACACTCAACCTAAAAGCTGACGAAATGAATAATACTATTAAACGCCGGGAATTTTTGTCTTACCTTGTTAAGGCGGGTGTTTCAGCGTCAGCTTTGCTGTCCTTGAAGTCGCCTCTCGCCCAACAAATTACCTCCGCTATCCTTGAATCTAGCGCCCAAAAGCCCAATGTGCTTATGTTGTGTATTGATGACTTAAACGATTGGGTCGGGGTTTTAGGCGGTTATCCAGGAGTCCACACACCGAATATTGATGCCCTCGCGCAAAGTGGGATGCTTTATACCAACGCCCATGCCGCCGCGCCGTCGTGCAGCCCGTCAAGGGCCGCCACATTGTTCAGTTATTACCCCTTTAAGTCAGGTGTTTATAGCAATAAGCAATATTTTGACCAAAGCCCTAACTTTGACAACCGGATTTCATTGCCGTATTTCTTTAAGCTGAATGGTTATGACACTTACGGAACGGGCAAAATCTTTCATGGCCGTGACGACAAAGCCTGGACTTATTGGGAAGATTGCGAAACTTCACCACAATGCACCATTAAAGGATCGGTCAAAAATAGATTAGGCGATCCGGGAAAAATCGAGCCTCATACCCTATCCAGCGAGCAAGGCGTAGCCAATGTCGCCCCGTATTACACGACCCAAACCCATCCTGATGCCATCCGCACCCAATGGCTGTGTGAACAGGTTTTGCAACAATCCCATACCGCCCCTTTCTTTGCGGCACTGGGGCTTATCAAGCCGCACGCGCCGTATATTTGCCCACAAGAATTTTTTGACCTCTACCCACTGGAGGACATCGCCTTGCCGCCAGGTATGTTGGGAAGCATTGCCGCCGCCGAACATGACTTACATGATGTACCAGAACGGATTGCCAAATCCCATCGTTATGGGAAACGAGGTTCCATGCTTAAAGTGTTAAAAAACAATGAGCTAAACCGCTATATCCAAGGTTATCTGGCTAACATCAGCTTTGCCGACTGGTGTGTGGGGCAAGCGTTGGCAGCCCTCAACAACGGCCCCAACAAAGACAATACGTTGGTCATGCTGTGGAGTGACCATGGCTATCAGATGGGCGAGAAAGTGCGCATGACCAAATACTCGGTATGGGAGCACTCAACACGGGTCCCGCTGATTTTTGCAGGCCCTGGCATTACCCCGGGCGTTTATGCCAAGCCCGTTTCCTTAATGGACATTTATCCTACGTTAACCGACTGGTGTTTGGGTGTCGAGCCTGATGGCTTGGACGGCATCTCTTTTGCCCGCCAGTTGCGCGGGACCGTTGACGGCATCCCCCGCGTGGTGGTCACCACCCACGGCTATGACGGGATCATCACGAAGAAACACTCGGATTTGGTTTTTGCCGCCCGGACAGAGCGTTATCGGCTTATCCGTTATAGCAATGAAACCCAAACGGGCTTTGACTATGAGTTGTATGACCATTCCACAGACCCTTACGAAACCAACAATTTGCTTGCGAATGGAAAATTGACCCTTTTTCAGCAGACGGCGTTTGCAAAGATGGACGCGTTATTCCCTAACTTGTCGGCAGTGTCACCGCCTACAGGCAGTTCAAGCAAAACCATAGATGACTAAAAAATCTCTCTTGGAATAAATAGTAGGGAAATTAAATGGAATATTTATTCGAAGATGTAAATTTATCCAGCATCTTTTTTTCTAAAAATGGCCGGACACTTAATATCGAATTTATCAATATGCACGATGGTGGGTTTCTTGCCGGATTAATTTTAGACCATCTGATGATTTTCAATTATAACAATGCCTTTGATGACGATGAAGAGGGCTTGCCTGTCTATGTTGGTGAGGTGACGTGCCGAGAACTTACGGCTAAGGAAGCGCCCTTGGAGCTGCTTAGGCTTGGCTACCTATTTATTAAACACGAAGGGGGTATAATCGGCCCTGCTGCGGGGAAGCTTTTTCTTCTTCATATAGCAGGCGGGGAGGTGTCTATTGATATTGTCTGTGGCAATTACAACACCGCAAGACGCATTCCGTAACGTGATAAGGTGTATTCTATTTATAGTAATATATTGATTGTTAATAATAATTTATTAACTTAATGGCAGTGGGGGCCTGCACGGGTGCTGTGCTGATTTAGGTGTCCGCTTGTTTTTCTTGCTTAACTTAAGCCCCCCCTCTTTTATGGCTATCCACACATTGACGATTATCAAGGCCGGGTCAACCTTCCCCAGCATCCGGCAACGTTATGGCGATTTTGACGATTGGATCACCAGTGGCTGTGGCTTGGCCGCCGAGTTGGTCGCGGTGGTTGATGTGGCCGCAGGGGAGGCCTTGCCAGCGGTGGATAGCCTGTCAGCGGTCATCATCACCGGCTCCCATGCGATGGTGACTGAACAGGCGGCATGGATGCAAGAGGTTGAGGCTTGGCTGGCGCAAGTGCTGGCGCGGTCGGTGCCGGTGCTGGGCATTTGTTTCGGCCACCAGTTGTTGGCGCACGCGATGGCGGGGCAGGTGGCTTATCATCCGCACGGCCAAGAGATAGGCACGGTCGCCGTCACCCTGACGGAGACGGGCAAACAGGATAAGTTATTGGGCGGCTTGCCGGAGGTGTTTTTGGCACAGGCCAGCCATGCCCAAACCGTCAGCGTTTTGCCCGCCCACGCGCTACGCTTGGCGGGCAACCCGTTTGAAGCCAACCACGCTTTCCGTCTGGGCGAAAACGCTTGGGGCGTGCAGTTCCATCCCGAATTTTCCGCCGACATCATGCAGGCTTATGTTAGCGAAGAAGAAGCGGAATTGCGGGAAGAGGGCTTTGATACTGACACCTTACAAACGGCGATAGCCGAGACTCCGGCAGCCTACGCCTTGCTGGCACGGTTTATGGATATAGTGGCGGCTCGTTAGTGCCGGAGGCCTGCCCTCGCCACAGGGACTTACAGCTTCTTCAACGCCGCCAACCTGTCTTGGATAGACGTGGCGGCGGGGGCTTTGCCGCTGACCGCGTCCATCGCCGCCTTAATGTCGGGGTTGTCTTCGGCTTGGGTCGGTTGCAGCAAGCTGGCTTTGCGGTTGGCGGCATCGGCGGCGGCCAGCGAGTTTTCGGCCAACTTGTTGATGTGATCGAGGGCACTGCTTAACGAAGAGGAACTGCCGGACAGGCCACTAGCCATTTTGGCGGCTTCGGCCTTGTCTTGGGCGCGTTCTTTCAGCAATTCGGCGTGGGCCATTTGCCTTTTTGCTTGTTCCAGGGTATGGCGGGCGGTTTTCAGTTTGTCGGCATATTGCTTGACCAAGCCCTCCAGCTCGTCCATGTACAGCTTGGCATCATCGGCTTCTTGCTTTTCCCGCTCAATATCCGGCTGCATGTCTTCAAGCAACGTGACCAATTGATTAAGGGCGGCGGCTTTTTCGGGGTTGGCCTGTAAAAATTCCGCCGCCGCCAGCCGTTGGTTGTACAGCGCGGTGATGGCTTCGGCCTCTTTGTGTTCTTTTTCCCACGCTTTTTTGGCGTTGGAAAACGACAGGTTGAGCTTATCAAACTTTTCTTCTATTTCGGCAATCGCCGCCTCGGTCGCCCCTTCAGGGTCAAATTTCACAATCGCTTCGCCTAATAATCTGGAAATGTCCTTGGCTTTTTGGATTCCGTAATTTTTAAAAAATAACATGGTGGGCTGTTCCTCGTGGGGTAGGGTTAAAAGGAGGCGTATAAGCGCTTAAGTTTAACGGGACAGGCCATCATAGTACAGCATCAGCCTTTGTGGGCGTGCGTGCCGGGCAGAAACGGCCTGCCCGGCTTTGTCTGTTGGCGGGTGTTGCAATGTGGCCCACCGGATGCTTTTGACGCTAAAAAAACAGCGTCAGTGGCATCCGGGCGCTTTCATTACTGTAGGTTGCGGAACAGGATGATAGGTTTGCCAAAAACGGGGTTGGTTGCTGAGATCACCCTGGATGTGTCGCCCGAAACGGCCAGCACATTGCTGTTTTGCCCGTTTGCATATTGGTCCGGTACGGTTGCCACCTTGCTGATGGCATAGCCGTTTTGTCCGTACACGAAGACATCGTAAGCTTCGTAGATCCCGTCAATGCCACCAACGAAACGGCCCTTGGCATCAATTTCCGCATTGTTAGGGTAAGGGGCGGCTGGTAAGGTCTGTACTTGCAGGAGCGTCTTGCCGCTGTAGACATCAAATTCATACGGATACCCACAGGCAGGATAAACATGGGCGCCGTTATCCGATACCGCCAAATCTTGGCAATTTTCCCCTGAAATAAAACTTGACCCGAACGATGCCACCTTCAGGCTGCCGCCGTTATCCGTGACCTTATAGCCCGTTAATGTACCTGGGCTAATGCCAAGGTCTACGGAGTACATGTTCCGCCCGTCGGGTGTCACCGCGATGAACCCTTTTGTTAGAGGGGTGGAAGTTAAGGGCGTGTTAGTCTCGACGCTGAATATTTTCCCGCCCGCCGGATAGATGGCGGGGATACCAAAAGGCCGGGCATATACCATGCTAAAACCGGGGCCGATTTTTTGGCCGATATTGAACTGGGATAACTTCGTACCGTTAACTGCGTTTAGCTTGGCTATCCGGTAGTTCGTGTAATCCGCAGCGAAAAGGAACTGGCCGTCGCCGCTGACCGTCAATGCGCCGACTGTTGGGGCAATATGAGGGAAACTGGTCACGAGCTTGGCGGTATAGACGTTATAGACATCGATTGTCGAACCGCCAGCGGAAACGTAAACGTACGGCAGCACCGGATTGGTGGCCAGCGCGGTGACAGTGCGCTTGAAGTCAACGTTTGTGGGGGACTGGGCGCCTATCCACAGCGAAACGGGCAGTGATTGGGTATCGGCAAATTCGCTATTGGCCGCTGTTGAAACAGTGATGGTGGCAAGATAGAGCTGGTCTTTATTAAGCCCTTTAGTGTTTGCCTGTAACGTCAGCATACCGGATGTTGTGCCTGATGCCGTGACTTTCAGCCAAGGCTGATTAGACGATGCCGTCCATGACACAGATGTGCTACCGACAGTGCGCATCACATTGAGCGTGCGTGTGAGGTTAGGGTGGGAGGGGAATGCGGACAAGGCGACCCCCGCCTTGGACAGATATAAGCGGGTCGGAAAAGCAGTCGCGGTCGCATCGCTTGCGGAGGCCGCAAAGCTTGGGGTCGGCAACAGTGTCACGGACAGGAACAAGGCTGCAAGGGTGCTGTTTATCTTACTATTCATGGTGTATCCCGTTGGTTGTCATCAATTATTGTTAAACGGCGGCGGAAAGTTTTCGGTAAAAAGCTTGGGAATCTATCACTAGGTTTTTTATGTAATTGTTTTATCGTATTTATTTGTTGATGCTGGTAAAAATAGGAGCGGAAAGTGGTGGCTATTGACCGCCGTTTTACACCAATAGGGTTAAAATTTGGTGAAACAACCAGAAAATAACATTTTATTTTTTAATTATACTCTGAACGGTCAAGTTTTCGGTTTTAGTGTGAAGGAGCGCGGGCATCCTGCCCGCTAGTTGCGGTCAAGATGACCGCGCTCCAAAAGCCGAAAACTTGACCGTTTGAAGTATATAGCGGATGTTGGTTTATTTTAGGAACCTAAAGCTGTTATTTATAGGCACTGGCTTTATAGGTATCTCCAAAGGTTGGGCATTGACAGGCTATAACCCACTATTTTGCAGGTCAGGTGCTGTGGATAGGGTAGTTAGCGGGGATTGTGCGGATGGGGTGCAGGGGAGGGGTAAGATGTTTTGGCAAATGTCCATTGCGGTTTCCGATAACTTTTCAGGTTGCGTGTCCAGCCAAATAAAGACAGGGGTATCAAGAAAAACTTTCATCATTGCCTAACCAAAAACTATCGGGTAAAGGTTTGTCAAAGTCTTCGCTCATAGTTGCCAGCCCCCGATGTTGCCCAAAGACCCGCTTTTTGGGGAGGGCGGTGCAAGAAACCAGTTTTATTCGGATTTTGTTGTCACCGAGGATAAAAATATCTTCCCCTTGCTCAACTAAAGCGACCAATTCGGGGAGTTTGTGTTGGGCTTCTTGCAGGGGGATGTTTTGCATAGTTATTGTCCGCGTTTTTCGTTTGGCTCGGTTTCATGTTTTTAATAATAACTGATGTTACGCGGGAAAGCGAAGAGGCCATGTATTATAAAGGGAAGTCGTTGCCTTAAACGTGGCGGGAGGCAGTGCGTAGGATGCGTAATGCACCGGTTATTTCGCTCGCCCTGTCTTGTTCAAAAATACGGGTGTCAATATCGATAGGGTCTGATTCATATTTCTTAAGAAAATTTTGTAAGGCCGTTCCTGCTGATAACGAAGTATCGGCCTCCTTAAGCGTAGGGGAGCTAATAAGGCCTGCATTCTCGGCTTGCCCAATAGCTTGCGCGGGGTCGGTTTTTTTTATCGACAAAGCTAGATGCAACATGGCTTCCATTACCCCCATCGGTAAGTGATGGATTTCACGCGCTAACTGACGTTCTAACTCGGTTCGACTGCTCATTATTGTCTCCCTAGAAAACTATCCAAAATAGGGATGTGGTGATTTTGCCTATCATAGCGGTTTTAAGTTTACCCTATTTTCCGCAGTAACCATACCTTGCGCTAGATCATTTCGGCCACCAGCCCGCACCTTACGGAATGCGTCTTACGAGTTGTTTTCAAGTTTTATTAGATTCGTTCACCATCTTAACCTCAAGAAGAATTCCCAGCAGCCAACCAGAAAAACCTAATATTAGCCAACAAATAATTGCCCAGATAGAAAACTCGCACTCTATTAGAAAAAAAGCAAAGGCTAATTCCATAAGAATAACGCCAAAAGCGTTGCCATGCTCTCTATCGTGTTTATAGGAGGTTATATATTCGGGTGAAAAAGATTCTTTGATTTGTGGATTTGAAGGTAGAGTTTTTCTAACTCGCTTACGCGGCAAGGCTTTGATTTTTTCAGGCTCCTCTTTTTTATGAGCACTTTCAATTTTATCTCTTGTGAATGTGGATTTTTTTGAAAATATATAAATATTGTCAAGTCTAAAATATATTATTAAAGGGATTATAGGGATGGCAAATAATGCTAAATGAAATTTTGAAAATAAAGCAAATATTATTATTAGTCCTGCTATTATTGGTCCTGCTATTTTTAGTCCAAAAATGTTATTTTTTTCAAAGTCTTTCTGTTCTATTGAGTGCACTTCTTTTTCTTTGTCCGACTTAGTCCATATCCAAGCACCTCTTGTTATGTGTAGAAAATAAATAGGGATGCTAGAAATATACATATATAAAAATCCAAATACACCTAATATAAAGATATTTGCAAAGTTTATTTCTGTGGTATTTATTCTATGGGCTTCATAATCTATGCTTGAATCAAAATCAAAATCCCTAAAAGCAGTTTTATTTTGTGCAGATTCAATGACTTTTGTGGTGTTAAAGATAAACCCAAAAATTTCACTTGAAAAATCAAGTTCATTACATAATTTTTCTTTGTACGTTAATGATTTAGTTTTGATAAGCGGACATGATTTAGCCTGAATAGTCTTGCATTCGTAATCCTCTATGCAAAGACCCCCTTGTCTTGAATATGAACAACCTACTTCATGTACGCTCTTATTACATAAGCTACCTTTAATTTCATTACCATGAAACGTAACCAAATAAAAAAGCATCAATACAGCAAAAATATTCCCTGCTAAATATCGGGCAACATAAAACTCCCACCACCGATTGTTTTTTTCCACCATAGTAACTACTCTGCCCTCTATCTAGCTAAACTTAAGGATTAATTTCACAAAAACGCCCGACTATACACGCTTCTTTACAAAACATCTGTTAACCCTTTCACATTTTCCAATCTATTTTCACGCCTTAACCAGCTTCGCCCTTCGATCCCATCCCCACTAACCCCACCTTTATCCCCAACAATCCATAACAGCTGTCGATGTGTTGCGGTTGAAATGTTAAACTTTACCTCTTCATAATTTCCAGCTTACCCACTCCGATGACCGAAGAGATACAGATTCCGCGTAAAATTGCTAACCAACTGCTGCATATCGCCCAGCTTTCGCCTGAACAGGAGGTGTGTGGCCTGTTAGGGGGTAAGGCGGGGGTGCCTAGCCGTTGCTATCCTGTCGCTAATGTCGCCGAGTTACCTGCGCAACGCTTTTTACTAGATCCGGCGGGGCAGGTCGCAGCTTTCAAGGCCATGCGCGAGAGCGGTGAAAGTTTGTTGGCGATTTATCACTCCCACCCCCATGCCCCTGCCATACCCTCGGCAACGGATTTGGAGCTGTCCGAATACCCAGAGGCCTTGTATTTGATTATCTCTTTGGATACTAAGGGCATTTTGGAAATGCGCGGGTTTTATCTGGAGCCACAAGGTAGCCGTGAGGTGTCGTTGGTGTTGGCTGAAGATTAAGGGGCCTGTTGGCCGTGAGGCCGCCGTTTATCCTTTACTTCTCCCTTTGACCCCTGTTGCCATTAAGTTAAGAGGTTAATTTTTATAATCAATATATTCCATCGTTCCCACGCTCTGGTGTCACTGCCATTAAGTTAAGCATTTTTATATTTATTATCAACTAGATAAAATTATCGTAGGTCGGGTTAGCGTTAGCGTAACCCGACATTATTTGAGCGGCACACGTCGGGTTACGCTATCGCTAACCCGACCTACATCGTATTTTTCAATACAATATATTGATTATTAATATAAATATCTTAACTTAATGGCAATGACGCTCCGGCGTGGGAACGATAGGTAATTGATTTCCCATTAACCTAATGACAGTGCCTTTGACCCCCCGCTATTTTTAATGACTTCCAGCCAGACATCCCACACGCCGATGATGCAGCAGTATTTCCGCATCAAGGCCGATTATCCTGACACCCTGCTGTTTTACCGTATGGGTGACTTTTACGAGCTGTTTTTTGACGATGCCAAAAAAGCCGCGCAGTTGCTTAATATTACCCTGACTAGCCGAGGCAATTCGGGGGGGGAGCCGATTGCGATGGCGGGCATCCCTTACCATGCGGCGGAAAATTATCTGGCGCGGTTGCTGAAAAGCGGCATTTCGGTGGCGATTTGTGAGCAAATCGGCGACCCCGCCACCAGTAAGGGGCCGGTCGAGCGTAAGGTGGTGCGTATCATCACGCCCGGAACGGTGACGGATGAGGCATTATTGGAAGACCGCAAAGACAATCTGTTGGTGGCGGTGGTGCAAGTCCAGCAGGTTTATGGCCTTGCCAGTCTGGATTTGAGCAACGGGCGGTTTATCCTGCAAGAGTTGGATGCCCACGACCAGCTTATCAGTGAGATAGCCCGGTTGAATCCGGCGGAGTTGTTATTGAGCGAAGAGTGGGCCGCCCCGCCCGCGCTTAAGCAACGTAGCGGGGTGTGTAAACGCCCGCCTTGGCATTTTGACGCGGCCAGCGCTAGGCAGTTGGTGCTGAGGCAATTTAACACGCTGGATTTGAAAGGCTACGGCTGTGATGCCATGCACACTGCGATTGCCGCCGCCGGGGCGTTGTTGCAGTATGTCAAGGACACCCAGCAGGGGGCGTTGCCGCATATCCAAGGCATTCGCATTGAGCAAACTGACGAGTGCATTTTGCTGGATGCCGCCAGCCGCCGCAATTTGGAGTTGGACAGCCACCCGACCGGACACTTGCAATACACTTTGTTTGGGGTGTTGGATAGGACCGCCACGGCGATGGGTGGCCGTTGTTTGCGGCGCTGGCTGAACAGGCCGTTGCGCGACCATGAGGTGCTGAAAAACCGTTATGCCTGTGTCGGCAGTTTGCTGGAACACCAGCTTTACGCGCAGGTGCAAGCGGTGCTGCGGCAGGTGGGCGATATTGAGCGGGTCAGCTCTAGGATTGCCTTAAAATCGGCGCGGCCCCGTGATTTGTTGGTGTTGCGCAATACCTTGGCGATACTGCCGACGTTACAGGGCTGTTTGGCGGACAGCGACAACCCGCAACTGGAACTGTTGCGCGGCCAGATTGGCGAACATCCTGAGCTGGTGCAGTTGTTGCAAAAAGCCCTGATCGACAATCCGCCGGTGTTGATCCGTGACGGCGGCGTGTTGGCGGCGGGCTTTAATGAGGCATTGGATGAGCTGCGCAATTTAAGCCAAAATGCCGACCAGTTTTTGCTGGATATGGAAACGCGGGAAAAGGCCGCCACCGGCATTGCTAATCTAAAGGTCAATTATAACCGTGTGCATGGCTATTATATTGAAATATCCAATGCGCACGGCGACAAAATCCCCGCCCATTACACCCGCAAGCAAACCTTAAAAGGGGTTGAGCGCTATATCACCGAGGAATTGAAGGCGTTTGAAAACAAGGTGCTGAGTGCGCGGGAAAAATCGCTGGCCTTTGAAAAAGCCTTGTATGACGGCTTGCTGACCACTATCGCGCAATCGTTGGTGGTGTTGCAGCAGTGCGCCGCCGCCTTGGCGGAATTGGATGTGCTGGTCAATTTTGCCGAACGCGCCGACACCTTGGATTTGTCGGCGCCGGTATTGGCGGAAAAGCCGGGCATCCGCATTAGCGGAGGGCGGCATCTGGTGGTCGAGCAGGTGT
>JAQTNZ010000023.1 GCA_028713595.1 Methylovulum sp.
GGAAGGCTGGTAAGGCGGTTGGGCGCTATTGACCGAATAACCGTCGGGCGAGAACGCGCCATCAAAAAAGACGGGCGGGGCTTCCAAAGCGGAGGCTTTGCTGTCCGGTTTAGGCTTTAACCGCCCTTGCCCGTCAAGTTGGGCGCGAAGGTCTGGCGGGGCATTAGTGTCTTGAGGGGTGCAGGCACACACCAACCATTGGTGGTTAAGATAGGAACCGCCAAACGCGCCCATAAAAAAATGGTCGGCCAAGACATAATCCTTGGCCCATTGCCATAAAGCCAGCTTGCTGCCATCGTAATGGCCCATCGTTAGCCCGCCCGCATCAGAAATGGCGGCAAAACGGTTGTTAAGCCCGCCATTGATTTGTTCGATATGCTGGTAATAGCGATGGACAAGGTCACGGGTCGGCACGGAAAGCGGCAGGTTGACAGGGGGCTGGTCAATGGCAAATGGTCGGTTAGGCAATGGAGTGGCGATCAGCGGCGTGTTTTTGCTTGCCCAAATCGGCGGCAACTGCACGAAGGCTTTGCCGTCATGGTCGATTTGGGTGTATTGCACGGCGCTGGCTTGCGCGATACCGTCAGCCCCAGGGAACAAGCCATACAAGTTATCAAAGCTGCGATTTTCCGCGTAGATGACGACAATGGTGTGTAGGGCTTGAAGAGGGTCAGGTCGGGGTGTTTGCGCCGACGCTAGGCTACTGACCAACATAAAGCTGGCGATTAACCCGTTCACAGAGCTGAGGCGTTGTGTGTTCATAGGCTTTGCCTGTCCTGACTTGAGTTGTCCGAAAAGATGGGGTTGCTGGCCGTACCTTTCCTATTGGGTCAGCTTCAGATACTTCTGGTACAAAGCCTCTTGGGTTTCAACATACAAGGCATCTTTGTCAATACATTCGACCGGACACACTTCCACGCATTGCGGGGTGTCATGGTGACCGACACATTCGGTGCAAAGGGCCGGGTTGATGACATAAATGTCCTCGCCTTGTGAAATCGCCCCGTTTGGGCATTCGGGTTCGCAGACATCGCAGTTGATGCAGGCATCGTGGATAATCAACGCCATAGTTTACTCCTTAGAAAATTTTTTGATTAACGTTTGCCGGACAAGCTCAGGCACAAAGCTGGACACGTCACCATTAAGCTGGGCAATCTCTCTGATCATGCTGGATGAGATAAATTCATATTGTTCGGCAGGGGTTAAGAACATGGTTTCCAGTTGGGGAGCCAAGCGGCGGTTCATCCCTGCCAGCTGAAATTCATATTCAAAATCGGATACGGCGCGTAAGCCGCGTAAAATCACATTAGCGCCTTGGGCGCGGGCGCAATCGACCAATAAGTTGTCAAAGCCTATCACTTCGACATTGGTAAACTCAGGGGTGACGGCTTTTGCCAAGGCTACCCGTTCATCAAGGGTAAACAAAGGGGCTTTGTTGCGGTTAACCGCCACGGCAACTATCACTTTCTGGTAAAGTCTGGACGCTCTGGCAATCAAATCCAGGTGTCCGTTGGTGATCGGATCAAACGTACCCGGATAAATGGCGATGATTTGCATAATGTTGGCTTTAAAAAGACGGCATAGGGCCGAAACACAAGATAAAAGGCTATTATAACGGCATTTGGCGGTGATGGCGCGGCGCATTCCGCGTGGTGCAGGTTACGCCTTTGTTAAAAAAGCAGTTATCGGCACGGTTTGTCATTTAACTTTAATCTCGCTGTCATTAAGCTGACATTTTCCTTAATTATTCTGTGGCAAAGATACTCTTCAACACATGGATACTTATGATAAAAGACACTGCTGAGGTAAACGTCAAACCCGCTAAACGCTTGGACTGTTTTGTCGCTGATTCAAAAGACCTGATTAAAGAAGCGCAAAGGTTACGTTACCGTGTTTTTGCTAAAGAAATGGGCGCGAAACTGAAATCGGAATCGGAAGGCTTGGATTACGATGACGTTGACGAATATTGTGACCATTTGGTGGTTTTTGATAACGTGAGCCAGAAAGTTGTCGGTTACACCCGCTTGTTAACTCAATATCAAGCTGAACAATTGGGTCATTTTTATTCCCAAAGCGAATTTAAGTTGGATCATGTCTTGGCATTGCCAGGCCGCTTTCTGGAAATTGGCCGTACTTGCGTAGACCCTGATTTTCGCGGCAGTGCGGTATTGACCACTTTATGGTCCGCCTTGGTCGAATATGCCTTAAAAGGCCAGTTCAATTACTTGTTGGGTTGCGCCAGCATCACCCCAGGCCCTAGCGGCTTTGCCGTGGATGCCGTGTACCGCAATATTGACGCGAAAAATATAGCCCCGTCATCATTGGGCGTGACACCGGCCATCCCTGTGCCGGCGTCTTTGCGCTGTAACCGTGACGAGTCCGGCATCCCGCCGTTGCTGAAAGCGTATTTGCGTTTCGGTGCCTTGATTTGCGGCGAACCGTGCTGGGATGAAGATTTTAACTGTATGGATTTGTTCGTGTTATTGCCTTTGGATCAATTGCAGGAGCGTTACAGCAAGCATTATATGCGGGATTATCAGGCAAGTAATGAAATCGAAAAGTCGGCTGTACTATAGGCTATTGGGCGTAGCCTTATTGGCGGTCGCTGGCTGTCTTATCGCGGGGGTCGTATTCCCCGCGCTTAATCTAGTGTGTCCGCCCAATACCGCCAGAAACCATCGGGATGCCCTAAAAAAACGCTGGCTGTGCTGGTTTAGCGCCATCGTCAAGCTGCATGTCAGCCAAGAAGGCGAGTTACCTGAACACGCCGGGCTTATCGTTAGCAACCATGTCTCGTGGCTGGACATCATCTTGCTCGGACAATATCTGCCCGCCTATTTTGTCGCCAAAAGCGACATAGCCGGCTGGCCGATATTCGGCTTTATGTCCAGGCAATCGGGCACTATTTTTATCCGGCGCGGTGAAAAAAAGCATATCGTGGAAACTGCCGAAAAAATGGTCTGGCTGTTGAAGCAAAACCGTAACATTATCGCCTTCCCCGAAGGCACCACCACGCGCGGTGAAGAAGTCCTGCATTTCCACGCTTCTTTATTCCAACCCGCCATACTGACCAAAGCGCCAGTGCAGCCGGTCGCCATCCAATACCTAGGTGCGGCCAAAGACCTTGCCCCTTTTGTTGATGACGATGACCTGTTGCCGCATCTTATCAGTATGTTGAAGTTGGACAGGATAGAAGTGCGCCTAAGCTTCTTGCCCCCGATTGACAGCACGGGCCAAACCCGCCAAGCCATCAGTATTGAAGCCCATAATGTGATTTTGGCGCGTATAGCCAATGATGTTACGGATATTGCCAAGTCTGCCCATTCTTACAAATAGCGGTATCTGTGTTATCGTTACGTTTTTCCGGCCCGGAAAAACGTACCCATCATTGCAACATCAACTTTTAGCACCGCCATGACTGGCTTTAAATTTCCCGAACTGGAACAGCTCGTACGCTTGATCGAGAAGTTTGGTGCGCGTGCGCGTACCGAAGTGATTGAGCGTATCCCTTACAAACACTTGGAATTCCCTATCCACTGCCTGACGCTGGGGACGGCTAAGCCGGATGTGCCGGTGCTGGCGTTTTTTGGCGGGGTGCATGGTTTGGAGAAAATCGGTTCGGAAGTGATTTTGTCGTATCTGCAAACCCTCTTGCAATTGCTGGACTGGGACGAAGAATTGCAGCAACGGCTGGAACATTCGCGCTTGGTGTTTGTGCCTATCGTCAATCCGGTCGGGGTGTATCTGGGGCGGCGCTCCAATGGCAATTGTGTGGATTTGATGCGCAACTCGCCAATTGAGGGTGAGGGCATAGGGGCTAAGAAAATTTACAGCGGCCAGCAATTGACGCGCTATCTGCCGTGGTTTCGCGGCGACCTCACGCAAATGGAAAAAGAATCGCTGGCTTTATGTAAGGTGGTTAAGGAGCAGTTGTTCAGTGCGCCACTCTCTATTGCCTTGGACTTGCATTCCGGTTTTGGCATTAAAGACCGTTTATGGTTCCCTTATGCCTCACGGCAAACACCTTTTACCTATATCCCGCAAGCATTGGCGTTAAAAGACTTGTTTGACCGCTGTTACCAGAATCATGTCTATAAGATTGAGCCGATGTCACAGGAATATGTGATTAACGGCGATTTATGGGATTATCTGTTCGACCAGTTCGTCGGCCAGTTTGGCCAGCAGAAGTTTTTTCTGCCGTTGACCTTGGAAATGGGTTCGTGGCTGTGGCTACGCAAAAATCCCTTGCATTTGTTTTATCGGCACGGCCTGTTCCACCCGATGTTGCCGCACCGCCAACAACGGGTGTTGCGCCGCCATTTTGTATTATTTGATTTTTTGCACCGCAGCTTATTGTATTCAGCCCCCTGGGCGCGTCTCACGCCGGAACAAATTATAGCCAACCAAAGTAAAGCCGAGGCGTTGTGGTATGGACGCTAAACGCGGCCAACACTGGATTTTATTGCGGGGGCTGGCGCGTGAATCGGCGCACTGGGGCGATTTTCTGCCGCAACTTCAGGCGCAGCTTCCCACCGCAACCATAACTGCCTTGGATTTGCCGGGAACCGGGCAGTTTTACCAACAAGCCAGCCCGAATAACATCGCCGCCATCACCGGACACGTCCGCGCCCACGCTTTGGCGCGTGGCTTGTTGGCACAGCCTGTCACCTTGTTGGCGGTATCATTGGGGGCGATGGTGGCTTGGGAATGGTTGCAACGTTACCCTGATGACTGTTGCGGGGCGGTGCTGATGAACACCAGTTTTGCCAATTTAAGCCCGTTTTACCAGCGCTTGCGCTGGCAAAGTTATGGGCGGTTTGGTGCTCTGCTTTGCCGTCGTGATAGTTATCAGCGTGAGCTGGCGATTGTGGGCTTGGTAAGCAATCAGCCTAAGCAGTATGGGCAAGTGGCCAAAGCCTGGGCGGCCATCCAAGCCGAGCGGCCTTTGGGCTTAAAAAACGCCCTCAGGCAATTGATTGCAGCGGCAAGTTACCGCCCCGCCCAAAAGCCCCCCAAACCGCCTGTATTGTTGCTGAATGGCGCGGGGGATCGCTTGGTGTCGCCCGCCTGTACCGAAGCTATCCAAAAACAGTTTGCCTTAGAGCGGCAAACCCATCCGTGGGCGGGGCATGACCTGACGTTGGATGATGGCGAGTGGGTGGTTTTGCGGCTGCGGGCGTGGCTGGCCACTATGCACTAAAGTTGTCCAGATGAGTCTATCCAATAAGATAGCGTTATGGTGTTGTGCGGTTCGTTAACATAGACGCTTGTGTGAACGCCGCTACAGCTACCTCAGAGCGATTGCCACAAGCTGATTCAATAATTTCAATAGGGTTCCCTGCCATTAAGGCTCTAGCCTCGCTCAAGGTCGCTCGTGCATCACTTATCTGCCCTGTTAATGATTCGTCAGCCCATTGGCGATAGAGTGCGGCGGTCAGACCTGTACGCGCAATACCATAATTCATCAGTTGCAATGCGGTTTTAAATTCATTAATGGCCGCTTTCGCATCGTCTTTGTAGCAGAGCAAAAAAGTCGCGTAATTTCCATGTGGCCACGCTTTTTTGGGTTCATAAGCAAATTGCTTCTTATACATTTTATCGGCATCATCAAAATGCTGGGTTTTTGTATAATAATCGGCGAGGCCAGCGAATGCAGCTGTCATCACCTTTATATTTTTGGTGTTGCTGCCAATAACTTTTAGATAATGGGAGGCGGCTTTTTCTAAATTCCCTTCTGCAATCAATACATCCGCCCAGTTATTATGAAACCAAGGATCAGTTGTCCCCCCTAGTTTTTCCGCTGTGGTTAATGCTGATTCGGCTTCGCTGTATCGCTGCTGTATAAAATACCAATGCCCCAAAAGGATATAGGCCTCGGCAAAATTTGGCTTTAAGGCAATGGCGGTTTTTAATGATTTT
This sequence comes from Methylovulum sp., assembly GCA_028713595.1. Classification (GTDB taxonomy): domain Bacteria; phylum Pseudomonadota; class Gammaproteobacteria; order Methylococcales; family Methylomonadaceae; genus Methylovulum. The sequence continues at coordinate 5,920 of JAQTNZ010000023.1, forward strand.
TCAGCAGATTTTAGGTCGTTAGAATCATGGTCGTTATTCCTATGAAACCCGTGTATAATATAATAGCGGGCATATTCTCGGTGGGCGGCCGCGTAATTGGGATGGCTACTGAGAATATTATCCAAACGGGTTCGAGCCTCATTGAGAATAGAGGATTCACCGCCCCAACTATCCAGTAATGCCGCCACCTCTTTCAATTGCGCTTTAGTTTGGGAATCAATTGCCGCTTCTTTATCTGTAGCGAATGCGGTTGAAATGGTCAAAATTAATAGGCCACAAAGTAGCCATATGTGCGTAGGTGATTTCATAAGCTTTTGGGGATGGGTAGCAGGTTATTAGTGATTGATTTGCTTAAGTATAGTACAGTCAAATAAAAGCACTAGGCAGTACACCTATCCTAGCAAGTGTCTTTTGCAAATATGGCATGTAATATTGATTTATAATTTTAATTATATCAATAGGTTAATAAGGTTATCAATATAGGGAATAGTTGTTTATACATACAACGGAGCCATGCGCCGCCAGTAATAACCGCTATGCGCCCGTTCATTCCATAAGATCAGCTGATGCCGAATGCCTTTGTGGGCTAACGTTGAACTCAGTTGCTGGTTGTTTTCCAAAAATGGATCTTCATTGCCGATGACTAGGATAATGTCCATCTCTTTCAGTTTGCTTAACACGTCATCGCTTTCCAAATTGGGCAGAAAATGCGAGGGGGTGTGGAAGTACACGTCCTCATTGTAAAAGCCATCGAGCAAATCGTTAAAATATTCCACATTCAAGGTCAGGTCATAGCGGCCTGAAAACGCCACCAGTTTTTTAAACAACTGCGGATGCCGGAAAGCGGTGTTGGCGGCATGGAACGCGCCTAGGCTCAGGCCATGGGAGATGGTGCATTCGTGAGGGTTCTGGCTGTCCATAAACGGCAACACTTCTTTTATCACATAATCCTCATAGGCGATATGCCGTTGGATGCGGCCTGAGGGGTGCGCCCACCAACAATAAAAGGTTTCCGCATACACGGCATCAATGCAGTACAGTTGCAGCCAACCTTGATCTATCTTATGTTTTAACGCCTTCACCATGCCCAGCCTTTCGTATTCGTCAAACCGCCCGTCACGGGTAGGAAATACTAGGACTTTCGCGCCCGCATGGCCGAAAATCAGCAATTCCATTTCACGTTCTAAATTATCACTCCACCACTTGTGATACTCGCGGTTCATCGCACAACTCCTGATTGCTTGTGTTGGTTATATATGGTTAAAGATATTATTTTGCTAGTGGTGCAAAAAAAGTTTCCAGCCCGTCAATCAGCTGGTTTTGCTGTTGCGCTTGGTTGGGGTAGCTGTAATGGCCCGCTTCCAAGACAAACAACTGTTTTTCCCCAGGCAAGGTGTTGTAAATCGCAAACTGTCCGGGTGGGGCCACGCACGGGTCAAAGGTGGCGCAAGCACAATGCATAGGTATGTTGATATGCCGTGCCGCTGTGGCCGCATCGTAGTAACGCAACACTTTCAACGTCTGTTTTTTGTGTCCACAGTAATATTGCTGGACACTGTTGGCGCTGCCTTGTGAGGGCAAACGCAAACGTAAGGGTTGGTTGCCGAAGGTCGGCACATTCAAATGCGCTCTGGCGATACGCGGGTCTACCGCTAAGGCCAATGCCCCAATACCGCCAGCAAAACTAATGCCAAGATAGCCTAAGTGTCCTTTGAGATAAGGGAACAGGTTCAATAAGGTGCTGACCGCCAACCAGACATCTTCAACGCAGCCGCCCAACACATAGCGGTTGGCATCTTCAATATGATGCCTGACATGCCAGAACGGATCAGCGGAAATGTCCGGCTCATTGCTTAAGCCTAAGCCGCGAAAACAGGGGAACAGCAATGCCGAATCCTGGAAAGGCAAGTGGAAATCAGGGGCGCTGCGGCCACCATAACCATGACCTATCACAAAGCCGCGCTTGACCACGCCGTATTTGGGCAGCAGCAGCCAGCACCGGATTAGCCGTTGGTCGGTGGAGGTGTAGCTGATATGAAACACTTGCCAGCCGGATTTGTCGGTGTTGATAAAGGTGATTTTGGGTAATGGCGCCACGCGCAAAGCGTGCTGATAACGCCGTTGCCAAAAAGTCAGGAAATCCTTTGGGGCTTTAGGGACACCCACGGCTAACAATCGTTCTAAAGAATAGCCATAGCCGGGGTCAAATCCGTATCCGCTTTTGTTAATAACATTACAACTATCGTCTGACATGCACTTCCTCAATTACTTTTATTATAATTATAGCATCCGTCCATGACAAGAATATTGACAGGGACAAAATAGTTAAAATTGTCTGCTTAGATAACAGGCTTACCTTACGAAAATGTGGTTGCCTAAAATGTAGTCCGTTTTTATGCTTGATAATCCCTCACAATAACATCGCCGCGTAGGAGCCATGAATGTGCCTAGTTTGCCTGAATTTGCCGCTAATGGCGAGATGGCGTTAAGCTTGCTGCCTTCAAGGCAAGGCAGGTTAAGCCGGTAGGGCTAGGCTTCTAGGTGGTCGCCCCAGCCCGTAGGCACATTAACGAATAAACTCGGTATTGCTGTTATTGAGTTTATAGTAAACTAGGCGATTTATAACTCAGATTACTGTTAGGTGGAGAGAAAACGATGACGATGGACGATAGAGACGGCGTTATTTGGCTGGATGGGCAATGGGTTGAGTGGCGTGAAGCGAAAGTCCATGTGTTGACGCATACCCTGCACTACGGACTAGGCGTATTTGAAGGCATTAGGGCCTATCACGCCACGCAAGGCACGGCGGTTTTTAGGATGCAGGAGCATACCGACCGCCTGTTCCGCTCGGCGCATATCATGAACATGAAAATGCCGTTTACCAAGGATGACATTAATCAGGCGCAATGCGATGCGTTAGTCAAAAACAAGTTGGACAGCGCCTACATCCGCACCATGTGCTTTTTCGGCTCAGAAGGCATGGGTTTGCGTGCCGATAACCTGAAAGTACACGTTATGGTGGCGGCGTGGTCCTGGGGGGCTTATTTGGGCGCGGAAAGCATCGAAAAAGGTATCCGCATCCGCACCTCATCCTATACACGCAACCACCATAACAGCACCATGTGCAAGGCGAAAGCCAATGGCAATTACATCAATTCCATCTTAGCTTTGCAAGAAGCCTTAGCTAACGGTTATGATGAAGCCTTGATGCTTGACCATGAAGGCTTTGCCGCCGAGGGCAGCGCGGAAAATTTGTTTATCGTCCGTGACGGTAAAATCTACACGCCCGAAACGACATCGGCCTTAGAAGGCATTACCCGCGACACGGTCATGAAAATCGCCCGCGAGCAAGGTTATGAAGTGATTGAAAAACGCATTACCCGCGATGAAATTTATGTCGCCGATGAGGCCTTTTTTACCGGTTCGGCGGCGGAAGTCACGCCGATTCGGGAATTGGACAACCGCGCTATCGGCAGCGGTAGCCGTGGGCCTGTCACCGCGCAATTGCAAGCGTTGTATTTCGATGCCGTTTATGGTCGTAGCGATACCCATGCCGATTGGTTGACCTACGTTGGCTGAGAAACTGCTCATCATCGGCCCGTCTTGGGTCGGTGATATGGTGATGGCGCAAAGCTTGTTCCTGACGCTGAAAAAAAACGCGCCCGATTGCCAGCTTGATGTCCTGGCTCCCGCGTGGACATTTGGCTTGCTGGACAGGATGCCAGAAGTCAACCGCGCCATTGCCATGCCTTTGGCACACGGCCAGTTCGGCTTATTGGAACGCATACGCTTGGGCAAACAATTGCGCCCTGAACGCTATGACCGGGCGATAGTCTTGCCCAACTCGTGGAAATCGGCGTTGACCCCGTTTTTTGCCACTATCAGGCAACGCAGCGGCTATATTGGCGAATGCCGCTGGGGTTTGCTCAACGATGCGCGTAAGCTGGACAAGCAACAGTTGCCGATGACCGTACAGCGGTTTGTGGCCTTGGGTTTGCCTGGCGATGCCGGTTTGCCGCCGCCCTACCCGATACCGCGCTTAGTCATTAGCCACGCCCAGCAAGCGGTGGCGCTTAAGCGGTTCGCTTTGGAGATTAACCAGACAGCAAAAATTCTCGCCTTATGTCCGGGTGCCGAATATGGCGAAGCCAAGCGCTGGCCTGCGGAACACTACGCTGCGCTTGCCCGTCATAAACTGGGGCAAGGCTGGCAAGTCTGGTTGTTTGGGTCAGCTAAAGACCAAGCCGTTGCCAAGCAAATTAACCGCGCCACCTTAGAGGGATGCGTTGATTTTACGGGTAAGACATCCTTAGCGGAAGCGGTCGATTTGTTGTCATTAGCGCATACGGTGGTCAGTAACGATTCCGGCTTGATGCACATCGCCGCCGCCTTGGATAAGCCGATTGTCGCCATTTATGGTTCATCCGACCCTGGCTTTACGCCCCCGCTAAATGCACGGGCCCAAATCCTTTCCATCAATTTAGCTTGTGCACCCTGTTTCAAGCGCGTTTGTCCGTTAGGCCATACCGATTGTTTGCAGGGCATCAAGCCTGAACACGTTCAGGAGTTACTGCCGCCATGAAAATTGCCATTGTCAAATTGTCCTCGCTAGGTGACATCGTTCACGCAATGGTCGCCTTGCAATTTATCAAAGCCCATTATCCAGAAGCGCAAATCGACTGGATTGTGGAGCGGCGTTTTGCCGAACTGCTAAATTACCAGCCCGATATTGATAACGTGCTGACGGTGGACCTTAAGGCCCTAAAAACCGATAAAACCACCTTGTTAAGGGAAATAAAACGCCTGCGCCGTTACGCCACCAAGCACTATGATTTGGTCATTGATGCCCAAGGCCTGCTTAAATCCTCCATTACCGCCCGTTTGCTGGGTAGCCGTGTTTCCGGCTTCGATGCCGATTCCGCCCGTGAAAAAGTCGCCACCTGGCTGTATAACGTCAAAATCGCCATTCCCTACGATGCCAACACCATTGACCGTAACACCAAAGTCTTGGCCCAGTCGTTAGGCATAGAGATTACCCGTGAGCAAATCATGGCCAAGCAACCGTTTTTATTTTTTCAGGATGCAGATGAGCGCATCCCTCTTTATCTGCACAAAAAATTAAAAAATATTGTCCTGGTGATCGGTTCGACGTGGGAAAGCCGCAATTACCCCATCGAAAAATACGTTAAAATCGCCGATGCCCTCAAGCAAAACTGCCTGATTGTGTGGGGCAATGAGCAAGAGCGCAAAAATGCCGAATGGATGTGCGATCAATCAGACTGGGTGCAAATCATGCCCAAGCTGGATTTAAATAGCCTCAAGGCCCTGATCTCCCATGTCGACTTGGTGATTGGCAATGACACCGGCCCTACGCACATGGCCTGGGGTATGAACCGCCCATCCATCACCATCTTCGGCCCTACGCCCGTCAGCCGTGTCTATCAGACCCCCATCAATAAAGTCGTCAAATCCGCCTCCGAAGTCGATCCGCATAAACTGAATAAACTGGATTTCTCGATTCGGGACATCAATGAACAGGAAATTATCGATATAGCGAAAACCTTATTGGCCGCCAACCCAACGCCAGCCACCTCCGCACCTGTTGCCGCCAAGCCGGGGAAACAGGAATTGAACATCAATGACCAAGATTTGGATGATATTGCCAATTCTTTGGAAAATATTGATGCCGATGATTTGTTTTAAGGCGCATAGTTTATTAAGGTGCGCAAAACCAACTTTGGCACTGGGGAGACTTAAATGGACGGACACTTTTTAACCGAAATTGAGATAAGCCAGTTCAAATGCTTTAACGGCTTTAAAGCCTCAGGCTTTAAGCGCGTCAATTTGATAGGCGGGAAGAATAATATTGGCAAGACCGCGTTTATGGAGGCTTGTTTTATTAATGTCCGTTCCGTCAATGTCAATACAATGATTACCGCTATTGCCAATACCAAGGGATTCCGTGAAAGCTCAAATCTTCTTGGTAAGAAGATCAATATCCCAGAGCTTTTAGATACTACGCGAAGCCATATTAGCCATTCTAATTTAAGCAGTAAAGTGTTTACCATCTTAGAAAAAGATGGCATAAAGGAATATCAATTTAATTTTAATGGTGAATCAAAAGCCATTAATGCGAAAGAATTGACCATAACTTATGAACGTGTCGCTAACGTTAGTTTCATAAATAATTCTGGTTGGGCTGATTATAGTCTGATTAAAGCTTTCCAAGCCATTCAAAAACAAGATAAAGAAAGCGAACTGAACAGTTATGTCCGTCAATTTGACGATGGCATCGAAAGCTTTAAGGTCATTGGCGACAAGCCCCAATGCAAAACCCAGGGTGAATACCGCGATATAACCGAATTTGGCGATGGCTTAAAGCATTATATTTCCATCATTTGCGCACTGTACCAATGTACAGACGGCTATTTGTTCATTGATGAAATCGACAACGGTATCCATTATAGCCAGTTAAACAGGTTGTGGGAGCTGATCTTAACATTGTCGAAAAAAAACAATTGCCAAGTGTTTGCCACCACGCATTCTAAAGAAATGCTGGAAGCCTTTGCACGGGTGGCGAAAAAATTGGATGAACAGGAAATTAGCTATACCATTTTCGTAAAAAACAAGCGGCAAGAAATTAAAACCATTTCACTTGATTATGAGATGCTTTTGGAGAGCATGGCACAAGGCCATGAGGTGAGATAATGAAGTCGATTGTTATCTTACACGAAGGCAATGAAAAGAAAACTGCCGATAATGAACTGCTTCACTTGTTGCTCGCACACTTGCGGCTTGATATTGATGCCATTGAGTTTCGTGGCATGGGTTCAAAAAGCAATTTTTTCAAAGAAGACAAATATTCCTTCTTAAAACAAGCGGTAGAAACTAATCAAATCGAAAAAATGCTGTTTATTGTCGATGCGGATGATTCGCGAAACGATACCAGATACGGCGGTGTAGCAAATACTTGCAATGAATTAAACCAGATGGTCGTCCGCTTAGGTTTTCAGGACATAAGCCAAACCTATATTGTGTGCGATCCAGAGACTCAAACGGGTTATTTAGAATCTTTGATTTTATCGACCATTCCTACAGAACAGAGACGCTGTATCCAGAGTTTTTTAAATTGTTCACAATTTGAATCCAAAGAAAACCACAAAGCCATACTCAACCAGATTTACAAGACCGCCTATCCCAACGCCCCTTATAATTTTGACCACCCACATTTTGACGAGCTAAAAACCACCTTAACCCAGCTCTTCGCATAAGCCATGCCTATTGATTTTCTCATCATCGGCCAAGGGCTTGCGGGTAGTTTATTGGCGTGGGAGTTGATGCAGCGCGGTTGCTCGGTCAGGGTGGTTGACAATGGTCAAGAGAATGCCTCACAAGTCGCCGCCGGACTGATTAACCCGGTCACAGGTATGCGTTTTGTCAAATCCGCCGAAATTGATGCCTTATTGCCTATCGCCAAACGCTGTTACCAACAATTGGGCGCATTTTTCCAAACCGATTTTTATATTGAAAAACCCATGTTGCGTATATTGCGCACCCCCGCAGAATACCAACACGCCCAAAAACGGCTAAAGGATAGCGGCTATCAGGGTTATCTGGATGGCCTTTTGGTACCGGACAGCCATCCGCATGGCTTGCTTACGCCTTACGGGGCGGTGCGGCAACAACAGACCGGCTATTTATTGACCCGCCCCTTGTTGCGCTGCTTGCGCGATTATTTTCTTGCCAAGGACAGTTATGTTTTGGCGGATTTTGCTGTCAGTA
>JAQTNZ010000024.1 GCA_028713595.1 Methylovulum sp.
AGATGCGCAACACCCCGTCGCGCTGTTCGGCGGGCAAGCGTTGTAGTTCCGGGGTTTCGACATAGACCACTATCCATTCCGCCCGTAAACTGGTGGCAAAACGCTTGCCCGCCCGCACCAACCGCTCGGCGATGGCAGTAGGGCCTATACAGACCAAAATCCGCTCACTGACTTGCCAAACATCACGGATACGGTGATCCTCCCGATAATCGAGCATCTGCGCATCGACCCGGCTGGCGGTCTGCCGCAAGGCCAATTCACGCAAGGCGATCAGGTTGCCCTTGCGAAAAAAATTCTTCGCCGCCTCCTGCGCCTGTTGCGGCACATAGACCTTGCCGTCTTTTAGCCTATTGAGCAACTCATCGGGCGGCAAATCCACCAGCTCAACTTCATCGGCCTCTTCAAACACCGTGTCCGGCACGGTTTCCCAAACCCGGATGCCGGAAATTTGCCCTATGTCATCATTCAGGCTTTCCAGATGCTGGACGTTGAGGGCGGTATAGACATCAATGCCCGCCTCCAGCAATTCCTCTATATCCTGCCAACGTTTGGGATGGCGGCAACCGTAGGCATTGCTGTGCGCCAGCTCATCAACCACAATGACCGAAGGCTTGCGCTTGAGGGCGGCGTCAAGGTCAAATTCCAGCAAGGCCGTGCCGCGATAGTCAATGGTTTTGGGCGGCAACACGTCCAGCCCCTCCAATAAGGCCGCCGTCTCCTTACGCCCATGCGTTTCCACCAAGCCAATGACAATATCGATATGTTCGCCCCGTTTCTCCCTGGCCGCCTGCAACATGGCATACGTTTTGCCCACCCCGGCGGCGGCGCCAAAAAAAATCTTCAGATGGCCGCGCTTGGCGCGGATGGTGTTGCGTTCAACACGCGCAAGCAGTTCGTCTGGGTCGGGGCGTTCATGGCTCATGGTGGCTGTCCGTTGTTAGGGTCAGGGCAAGTGGCGCGTAATGGGGACGTTTTTCTTTCGTGGGAACAAAAGCTAAGTTGGCTGGGATTTAATTCATCATTACCCCCCCTCCTTTATAATTCCAATTCGCGCATTTTCCGCGCTAAGGTGTTGCGGCTATAGCCCAAGCGTTGGGCGGCCAAATGACGCTGCCCTTTGCTTTGCCGCAAAGCGGAAGCTATCAGCACCTTTTCGGCAGATATAAAAAACTCTTTGGCAACATCACCCTCCCCGCTTGCCAAACGGCATTCGAGCCATTGGCACAACGCCTCTTGCCAATCCGTATCCTTTTTTAACATATCTATCCTTAACAATTCCAGGGGTAGGTCACGGATATGCACTTCCCGCTCTGGGGCCATCACCGTGAGCCAATGGCAGACATTTTCCAATTGCCGCACATTGCCGGGCCAGCTCAAGCCGCACAAATAAGCTTGTGTTTCCGGGTGCAAGAATTTAATTTTTTCGTTCAGCAACACACTGGAATTTTGGAGATGGTAGCGTAACAGCAAAGGGATATCCTGGCGGCGCTCGCGCAGGGCGGGCAGCTTGAGGCGGATGACGTTCAGGCGATGGTATAAGTCTTCGCGGAACCGCCCTTCGGCAACCAAGGCTTCCAACTTCTGATGGGTCGCGGTGACGATACGCACATCAACCCGTACAGGTGCGGCTGCGCCAACAGGATAAAACTCGCCTTCCGCAAGCACCCGCAGCAAACGGGTTTGCATGTCCATCGGCATGTCGCCGATTTCATCCAAAAATAGCGTGCCACCATGGGCCTGTTCAAACCGTCCCATACGCCGGGCATGGGCCCCTGTAAAAGCCCCACGTTCGTGGCCGAACAATTCGGACTCCAGCAAATCCTGCGGTATCGCCGCCATGTTCAGGGCAATAAACGGCTTGTCGGCCCTAGGGCCATGCCCGTGCAGAGCGCGTGCCGCCAATTCTTTGCCCGTACCCGATTCGCCATTAATCAGCACCGTGACCGAGGAACGCGCCAACCTATTGATGGCACGGAAGACTTCCTGCATGGCGGGGGATTCGCCAATCATTTCCGGGATTTCAAAAGCAGGTGACAAAGGCACCGCTTGCTCCAGGCGATAAACCTGGGCAGTATTTTTCATACAGCTTCTCCATCAGTATCAGAGGGTACAGGGTTAATGGGCGGCATCACGTCACGACTGGCGGCCAACAGCTTTTCTAACGCCTCCATGCGTTCGTTCAGGTAAACCAGCTCGACAAGGATACGGTCTTCGCTGCCTTGGAGGCTATTGGCTTCCTGTTCGATACGCAACACGCCACCTCCTAAAGAATCCATGTTTTTACCGATCAGCGTCACTGAAATCAGCGCGGTGAACAGCGAAAAAAACACTAGGCCAAACAAAATCAATGCCGCTGCCAACAAACGCCCCAAAAAGGAAACGGGGACGACATCACCGAAACCGACATGGGTCATTGTCACCCAAGCCGACCATATCCCATCCAAAGGTGAGCCAATGTTCGGGTCGATCAGAAACAGCAATAAGCCGACCGCCAAGGTCGTTATGACCGCCAGCAACACCAGATAAGCCAATGGCTTGGATTTAAAAAGGCCGATCCTAAGGCTATCTCCCCAAAGAACCGCATTATGACATTCTGTAAACAAGCGCATAGCGTTATTTCCTTTTATTTTTTAATATATACTTCAAATGGTCACGTTTTCGGTTTTTTTAAGTTAATCCGTTCGTGGTGAGCTTGTCGAACCATGAGCGGATTAACCGTTCAGCCTTCGACAGGCTCAGGCCGAACGGTTAATCCTAAAACCGAAAACGTGACCGTTTGAAGTATATTTAGAAATTATCATCGACATGAGCGCCCGCATCCCCTAGTCATTTTTGTAAACATTCGTCTTTTCTTAATAGACGCGGACTGGACGTTTATTCATCAATTAGCTGCTGTTCGCGGATAATGCCCCCATTTGCCAAATCGCACAACACAAACCACTCAATAGCGCCATTCGCCCGTATCTCATAACGCACCAAAAAATTCCCGTGCCGATGGAGTATCTGTTGTTGCACAACAACCCCAGGATGCAGCAGCTGCGCTTCCCGCTGGCAGGTTTCATAATAAACCTTACTGGGTGGCAGGGTATATTGCTCGGCAATGCTGGCATTGGCACCGATAGGGGTAAGTGATAAGGAAGTCACCAGCCACCAGCAGCTATGTCTAATAGCCATAGCACTCCTCCTGTTTGAAAGTAGTTCGGATAAAGCGGCGGGCGATCCTTGTTTGTTGCCCGCCGTTTGGCATATTGGCTGGCCTTTTGTAGTTGTTGCGGCTATGTACGGCCATCCTATGCCTATGCCTCAAACCTTGCCAAGCAATATCCCTACAATCCCATCTAGCGCATGGCATCCAAGGCCAAGTTTAAACTCAAGACATTAACCCTAGGTTCACCAAACAGCCCCCATTGCCGCCCTTCGGTATGGGCTTGCACCAAATCACTGAGTTTGGCGGGGGCGATCTTACGCGCCTTGGCAATGCGTGGGATCTGATAGGCCGCCGCCGCCGGGCTGATATGCGGGTCTAGTCCGCTACCTGACGCAGTAATCAGGTCTACCGGAACGGGCAGTTTATTATCAGGGTCGGCGGCTTTTAGGGCTTCGACCCGCGCCTTGACGGCATCAACCAAAGCCGGATTGGTAGGGCCTAAGTTAGAGCCGCTGGAGGCGCCGGCATTATAAGGGAAGGGGCCGGTGGCGGAAGGCCGTCCCCAAAAATGGCCGGGGCTGCTGAACGGTTGCCCGATTAGGCCGGAACCGCTGGTCTTGCCGTTTTCGGCGACTATCAGGCTACCGTTGGCTTGCCCAGGAAACAGCAACTGCGCCAACCCTGTCACCAGTGCCGGATAAACCACGCCCGTCAACACCGTTAAAATAACAAACAACATGACCGCAGGTTTTAAATGCTTAACCATAACTAACTCCTTAAACCAAGCCCAGCGTGACCAGAACCAAGTCAATCGCCTTAATGCCAATAAATGGGACAATCAAGCCGCCCACGCCGTACACCAACAAATTGTTTTGCAACAACGTGGCGGCACCGACAGGCTTGTACTTGATACCTTTTAACGCCAACGGGATCAGCGCGACGATAATCAGGGCGTTGAAAATCACCGCCGACAGTATCGCACTGGCCGGGGTCGCCAGTTTCATCACGTTCAACACATCCAGCACCGGATAGGTGGTGGCGAACGCGGCGGGGATAATCGCAAAATATTTGGCGACATCATTGGCGATACTGAAGGTGGTCAAAGCCCCGCGTGTCATCAGCATTTGTTTGCCGGTTTCGACAATTTCAATCAGCTTGGTGGGGTTGGAGTCCAAATCGACCATATTACCGGCCTCTTTAGCCGCTTGGGTGCCGCTGTTCATCGCCACGGCCACATCCGCTTGCGCCAGTGCCGGGGCATCGTTGGTGCCATCGCCGGTCATCGCCACCAAACGGCCTTCCGCTTGGTATTGGCGGATCAGTTTCAATTTCGCTTCAGGGGTCGCTTCGGCGAGAAAATCATCAACCCCAGCCTCGGCGGCGATAGCGGCCGCAGTCAGGCGGTTATCGCCGGTAATCATGATGGTCTTAATGCCCATCTGACGCAATTCGGCAAACCGCTCCTTAATGCCGCCTTTGACAATATCCTTAAGCTCAATCACCCCCAATACCCGTGTACCTTCCGACACCACCAGCGGGGTGCTGCCGCGCCGCGCCACATCATCGACCACCTTACGGAACTCCGGCTGGAATTTACCTCCCTGCTCTTCAATATGGCTACGGATAGCGTCCGCGGCCCCTTTACGGATTTGCCGCCCTTCAATATTCACGCCGCTCATGCGGGTTTGCGCGGAAAAATGCACGAAAGTGGCCCCTAAGGACTGCACGTCCCGCTCCCTAAAGCCGTATTTTTGTTTTGCCAACACCACCACACTACGGCCTTCGGGGGTTTCGTCAGCCAGTGAGGCCAATTGGGCGGCATCGGCCAACTCCCGTTCGGCAACCCCGGCCACGGCGATAAACGCGGAAGCTTGACGGTTGCCCAAGGTAATCGTGCCGGTTTTGTCCAGCAACAATACATCAATGTCACCGGCGGCTTCCACGGCACGGCCTGAGGTGGCAATAACGTTTTTCTGCATCATCCGACCTATGCCCGCCACACCGATAGCCGACAGCAAGCCGCCGATAGTGGTCGGGATCAGACACACCAGCAAGGCCACCAGCACGGTGATGGTGATCGGTTGCCCCGCCCCTGAAGTCGCCACGGCATACCAAGAAAAAGGCAACAGGGTCACGGTCGCCATCAGGAACACCAAAGTCAAGGCCACCAGCAAAATGGTCAAGGCAATCTCGTTAGGGGTTTTTTGCCGTTTGGCATTTTCCACCATCGCAATCATCCTATCCAAAAAGGCCTCGCCAGGGTTGGCGGTGATACGCACCACCAACCAATCGGACAACACCCGTGTCCCGCCTGTCACCGAGCTAAAATCGCCGCCGGATTCGCGGATCACCGGAGCGCTTTCGCCCGTAATCGCGCTTTCGTCCACCGAAGCGACCCCCTCAATGACCTCACCATCGCCCGGGACAAAATCGCCCGCTTCTATTAGCACCACGTCCCCACGCCGCAAGCTGGAACCGGCCACTTTAGAATAATTGGAGCCATGGCGTGGTTCGTCCAGTTTTTTTGCGGCAATATCGCGTTTGGCGCTGCGCAAAAACGCCGCCTGCGCCTTGCTGCGCCCTTCAGCGACCGCTTCGGCAAAATTGGCGAACAACACCGTACCCCATAACCATAAGGAGATCGCCAAAACAAAGTTGGCAGGTTCCTCGCCGTTGCCGTTAAGGGCCAGCACCCACAACAGGGTGGTCAGCATACTGCCGATATAAACGACAAACATCACCGGATTTTTCCATTGTTGCTGTGGTGACAGCTTGCGAAACGCGTCCACAAAGGCGTCGCCCAGCAATTGCGGGTCGCCTAAAGACATCAAAACAGATTTGTTGCTCATAGTGTTTCCTTTATAGATAGCCGGTGGCCGGGCTGGCGCACACCTGCGCGGTGACCCGACCCTCACGGCTCATAGTGTTGATTATTTGGCTGGCCCGACACCCAGCATTTGCAAATGCTCAACCACCGGCCCCAAAGCCAAGGCGGGCACAAAGGTCAATGCCCCAACCATCAGCACCGTGCCGATCAATAAAGCGACGAACAGCGGGGTATGGGTCGGCAATGTCCCAGGCCCTACGGGAACGATTTTCTTTGCCGCCAAAGAACCGGCGATAGCCAACACCGGCACCGCCAGCCAATAACGGGAAAACAGCATCGCCGCCCCCAATAAAGAGTTATAAAACGGGGTGTTGGCCGACAAGCCACCAAAGGCGCTGCCGTTATTGTTACCTGCTGAGGACAAGGCATACAGCACCTCGCTGAAACCGTGCGCCCCAGGGTTAAAGACCGAAGATTTGCCGACATCGACCATCACCGCCAAGGCAGTGCCGCCCAACACCATCAGCGGCGGGATCAAAATAGTGACCGCCGCCATTTTCATTTCGTAGGCTTCGATTTTTTTACCCAAATACTCAGGGGTGCGCCCAATCATCAAACCAGACACAAACACCGCGACTATCGCAAACATAATCATGCCGTACAGCCCTGAACCGACCCCGCCAAAAACCACTTCACCCAACTGCATCAGCCACATCGGTATTAAGCCACCAATAGGGGTGAACGAATCGTGCATGGCATTGACCGAACCGTTGGAAGCCGCCGTGGTCGCCACCGCCCACAACGCCGAGTTGGTGATACCAAAACGGGTTTCCTTCCCCTCCATATTACCGCCGGATTGCCCCTCGCTTGCGACCTGGTCAACACTTAAGGCGGTAAAAGCCGGATTGCCGCTTTGCTCGGCAGGTACAGTAACAAAAATCAGCGCGACCAAAATCAGCGTCATCGCCGCCAAAATTGCCCAACCTTGGCGGGTGTCACCCACCATCATGCCGAAGGTATAGCACAATGCCGCTGGTATCAGCAGAATCGACAGCATTTCCAAAAAGTTGCTCAACGGGGTCGGATTCTCCAACGGATGGGCAGAGTTGACGTTAAAAAAGCCGCCACCGTTAGTGCCCAGTTGTTTGATCGCCACTTGCGAGGCCGCAGGCCCCACCGCCACCACTTGCTCCTTGACTTCGACCGTTTCCATCACAGGTTTACCGCCAGCATCTTGTAAGGCGACCCCATCCGCCCCCAGTTTGGCCTGTTCATAACTGACGCTTTCCAGCAACGGCACGTTTTGGTAAGGGCTAAACGTCTGCACGACACCCTGTCCCACCAGCACCAAAGCCAACACCAATGACAGCGGCATCAGGATATACAATGTGCTGCGGGTCATATCCACCCAAAAATTGCCGATAATATCGGCTTTGCGGCGGGTAAAACCACGGATCAAAGCGATCAATGTCGCCATACCGGCAGCGGCGGAGACAAAATTCTGCACGGTCAGCCCCAGCATTTGGGTCAGGTAACTCATGGTCACTTCGCCGCCGTAACCCTGCCAGTTGGTGTTGGTGGCGAAACTGGCGGCGGTGTTAAACGCCGAGTCCGGGCTGACGTTGGGCAAGTTTTGCGGGTTAAACGGCAGCGAAGCTTGCACACTTTGTAGCCCGAACACAGCCAAAGCCCCCAATAGGTTAAATATCAACAAGGCAATGGCGTAATCCGTCCAGCGCATCTCTTGCTGTGGGTTGACCCCACTGAGGCGGTAAATCAAGGTCTCCAGCGGCGCCAACAGGCGGTTTAGCCCCACTGGCTCATCTTCATAAATTTTCGCCATATAAAGACCTAACGGTTTCGCCAAGGCCACCAAGACGATCACATACAACGCGATTTGCCATAAACTGTTACTTGTCATCAGAACTTCTCCGGATAGAACAGCGCGGCGACCAGGTAGACAAAAATCGCCACCGCCAATGCACCACTTAACAGATAAACCCAACTCATGACTGCCCCCTTAATTTCTCAAAGGCATACACCAACGCGATGGTCACGGCAAAAAAGACCACCGTCACGACCAGAAAAATACCCATCATAAAATCACCTTTAAATAAGACCAAAGCTAACAGCTGATTCCAGCACCTTTGTCAAAAACAGGCTAAGTGTAATCCTAAAGAAGGTAAAAATACTGTAAAGATTTTAGGGTTTAGATGATGTTTACGACCGGATAGCATTTACACAAAAAATAATGGTAATATATTGACGAAAAAAGGTATTTATGGAGTTTTTCAAGGAACAGTACAAACGGAAAAACCAGAACTAAAGTATCCGCACAGTTTTTAAGTTTATTGGAAGCCAATCATTGCAAGATGGTTTGCTCTTCCTGAGGGAAGGGCTGCACGATGCAGAAGATAGAGCAATGCAGTAAAGAACAGACAATCGGGTGGGGTATGCACTTATGGCTTGGATTCACGCGCTTACTTTGATCCCCGTTTACTGTGAACGGTCAAGCATTCGGTTTTTGGAGCTTGGGTCTCTTGACCGCAACTGGCGGGCAGGAGACCCAAGCTCCCTCCCACTAAAAACTGAAAACCGGACCGTTTGAAGTATATTTTATGAAACCTTTATAGGACAAAAAGCATGGCTTCAGATAAAGAAGGCGGTAACTCAGGTGGCTGGTTCCCCAACTTTAACCATCTTCTGATTATTCTGCTGACAGGCACTATTTTTGTCAGCCAGAATCCATTTCACGAATCCCGACCTGACAAACCAGGAACAGAAAACCTACCCGCCCAAAAAGTGGATGCCAGACCTTGGCAAGATCCTTTTGAAGCTGTGGAGAAATTTATCGATAAGCAGCCAAAGGGTGAAGGGACAGAACTTAAAGAACCTGACGAAAAAGCAATTAACGCTGAAATCAACTCCAAAATATTAATCAACGATCAATTAACTGAAATCAATATCTTAGCAGTCATGATTCCGGGAGGGCCTTACTTCGAAGATAGTGAAAGCCGCCGAAAAATCCGTTATGCCGTACTTTCGGGGTTTGATGCCGCCTTGCGTTATATGCCTGAATATATTGACAAGATTGAATATTTTAAAATATCTCCAGAGACTAAAAACCCACCTGACAACAGCGACACTAACAGCAATAATATACGGCGGGTGGCTTATGAATGGATGGTTTATAAGCCAACCGATGGCAATGTGCCGCCGAAAAAAAATCAATCAAGCCAATATGATAGGGTCTATACACGCCCCCCTGTTTTAGTGTTATGGCTAAATAATGACGACTATACGACTGTCCCACACAAAAAACTCAAACAACTTATCAGATCAATTTCAATACCAAAGCTAACAGAAAAAGAAAAAGAACAAAAACCGAATCTTATACATGTACTGGGGCCTTATAACTCAGACAATCTCCAAGATTTTGTCAATGAAATGTTGGAAAAAGATGCAAACAAAAAAAAATCGGACAACCCCCAAGACCTTGCCAATGATCAATTTAGCTATTATTCACCGAGTGCAACTATACAAGACTCCAATGTACTGACAAATAAATTCCCACAAATTTTATCAGGCTCTAATGAGGTTATATGTCTGGACAGAAATGAAACCGACCCTATCAAAGCACAACGTACTGCCTATGGGGCCGACCAGTCATTCTGTCAATCACCTACCAATAATCTTCATGATTATTTCCACGATCATGGCATCTCCTTTTTTCGCGTTAATCCTACCGATCAGGATTTTGCCGTTGCTATCAATAAGGAACTTAGATTGCGTGGGATTGAGCCAAGCAAAAACAATCGGGTGGCCTTAATTGGTGAATGGGATACCTTATACGGTTGGCATTTACCCAATACCTATGCTGTTGAACTGTTAAAAGAATCAAAAGATTGTAAAGAGCAGCAAGATAGGGAAACCATTCAAGACTGGGACACCATCTATGATGCCAAAGAGCAATGTATCTTCCGCTTCAGTTATTTGCGTGGTTTGGATGGGGAAAAGAACCCTGCCAAAAACAATGGCGGCGATACATCATCAGCCGATGGTAAACTTACGGGCAAAGAAAAAGGTGAACAGAAAAAACTGGAAGATGCCGATGGTAATAGCCAATTTGATTATGTCCGCCGTCTGGCGGCGCAACTCGCGACATTGGATCAGAAAATACGCGCTGACGGAGGGGATGCACATACTATTAAGGCCATTGGTGTTTTAGGCAGTGATGTTTATGACAAGCTGTTGATATTAGAGGCATTGCGTAATAAATTCCCTGATGCGGTCTTTTTTACCAACGGTATGGACGCACGGCTGCTACAACCTGAGTTTAACCAGTGGACAAGGAACTTAATTACCGCTTCCGGTTTTGGGCTACAACTTGACCGCCACTTGCAAAGGGATATCCCTTCCTTCCGTGACAGCACCCAAACGGCTTATTTTCTCGCCACACAATTGGCATTAGCCGCATCTTTCGATAAACCATTTGTTTTTGATAAACAGCTAAGAATGCTTGCCGACCCTTTGCAAGCTGAATTAGACCGCCTGATAACGCCACGCATTTTTGAACTGGGACGAACCCGTATTTTTGATTTAAGTGACGGGCCTAAAGCTGGGGAATGTTCGGAAAATCATACCTGTATCCAACCTGAACTTAATTCGGTTCCCCCCCATCTTTTCGGATTGGGCATAGGATTGGCTATTATTTTTTCAGGGTTATTATTCCTTCCCATATCCAAACAATGCTTACAACGCTTATACAGCTTCTATTTTGCAGTGATTGCGGTGATAGTAACCATCATCCTTACGTTGCTATTATGGAACTTGCCGGCACAGATAGTTATAGGGTTGGCCTATGCCGTTGCCATGATGGCAATAGGCTTAAGGCATCAATGGCTAACATGCCATATTAAGCCGTTATTTATGGTTATAAGCTTAGCAGCATGTCTGCTGGTTTTAGCGGTTTTGCTTATCCCCAAACTATCCGCAGATTTCCAACAAGAACAGTATGCCCTTTTGGAAGGTGTCAGCATGTGGCCCACCGAAATGATCCGATTGCTGGCGTTGACATTTGTAGGGTATTTTATTATCGAAGTGAGCCGCTTTCCTGAAGAGTTCAAGGTTTGGCGATTGCATCATCTGTATGATTTTTCAACGTCCCTTCCGTGGGCAAAATACGAAACGGCCACGTTGGCAAGGCCGATTTGCGCCGCTTCCTTGTTATCCGGCTTAGTAATAATATTAATCTATTCCATTGGCCTCTATTCCTTCGGCGATTTTCACGTCCCATATCGGGGCGAAAACATAAGGCAATTGGATACCCTATTGTTTTATGGCTTACTGATGCCTGCTTTTGTTATCCTTTTGGTTCTCGTCATTAATGCCATTAATGCTGTCCATGAAGTTATAGGGGCCACCAATCAACTGGTTGACCGTTTCTCCCCTGCAATTGCCCCGATACCATTGTGGTCAGCGACAACCCTTGAACAATATGCGGCTTTATTCAATATCACCCATAAAAACGACATATCGGATTGGGTGAATACGCGCTTTATCTTCGAGCTTTATAAACAGGCCTATGCCATCATAAGCTATCCATTGTTTATTATTTTAATTATAATAATTTCCATATCCAGTTACTTTGACAACTGGATTATGCCACTGGCTTTTAATCTGGCTATCGGCTTCAGCATAATAGTGGTGCTTTATTATGATTACCGACTGAAAACATCTGTAGATGAAACCCATTTAAATGCCCTAAACTCGCTCAAAAGAAAAATAATCCGTTACGGTGGAGCGATGGCAGTGCCGGAGAACCAAGGGCAGCTTGAAAAGCTCATTGCCATGATCGAAAACGACAATATAGATGCCCATAAGTCCTTTTACCAAAACCCTATTTTCCTTAGCTTACTTATTTTTCTTATTTGGGTGGCAAACGCTGTGGGTTATTCCCAATTGTTGGACAAATTAATATAACGCAGCCAAATTTAACGCCTATCCACTTAAGTGGATAGGCGTTAAAGACTTATCCCGTGTCTTTCAAGCCGGCTTAACAAATAAGCTTTTTTAAAAACACGCCTTCATTGCGCTGCCAATATCGGTGGGTGAGCTGACCACTTCAATGCCTGCGGCTTTCAAGGCGGCAATCTTACCTGCCGCCGTGCCTTTACCGCCCGTGACTATCGCCCCGGCATGGCCCATGCGTTTGCCTGCCGGTGCAGTCTGTCCGGCAATATAGGCGACCACGGGTTTGGTGACGTGGGCTTTTATATAATCGGCGGCCTCTTCTTCTTCGCCACCACCGATTTCACCGACCATGACAATGCCTTGGGTCTGGTCATCGGCCTGAAAACGGCTGAGGACATCGACAAAGTTCATACCATGCACGGGGTCGCCGCCAATGCCGACGCAGGTGCTTTGGCCTAGGCCTTGGGCGGTGGTCTGGTGTACCGATTCATAGGTTAAGGTGCCGGAGCGGTAGACGATGCCGATAGAGCCGGGCGGGTGGATTTTGGCGGGCATGATGCCGATTTTGCACTCGCCGGGGGTGATGATGCCAGGACAATTGGGGCCGATAAGCAACGCCCCACTACCGGCCATTGCCGCCTTCACACGCAGCATCTGTAAGATAGGTATGCCTTCGGTGATGCAGACAATAAGCGTGATACCCGCATCCACGGCTTCCAAAATCGCGTCTGCGGCGTAAAACGGCGGCACATAGATCACGCTGGCGGTCGCGCCAGTCCCGTCCACAGCGGCTTGTACGGTATTAAATACCGGCAGGCCCAAATGGGTTTCGCCACCACGCTCAGGGGTCACGCCCCCGACCAGTTGTGTGCCGTAATCCAAGGCTTGCTGGGAATGAAAGGTGCCTTGTTTGCCGGTAAAGCCTTGGCAAATGACCTTGGTGTCTTTATTGATTAATGTGCTCATGCGGCCTCCGCCAGTTTTACCACCTGTTCCGCCGCCTGCGCCAAGTCATCGGCGGCATATAAATTGAGTCCGGTATTGCTTAATAACGCCCTGCCCTGCTCGACATTGGTGCCTTCCAGGCGCACGACCACGGGCACGCTGACATGGATTTGCTTGATCGCCTCCAAAATACCCTCGGCAATCACGTCGCATTTGACAATGCCGCCAAAGATATTCACCAATACGGCTTTGACATTACCATCGGACAAAATCAATTTAAACGCTTCACAGACTTTTGCGACCGTCGTGCCACCACCAACATCCAAGAAATTGGCCGGCAAACCGCCTTTTAGTTTGACCAAGTCCATCGTCGCCATTGCCAAACCCGCACCATTGACCATACAGCCGATATTGCCTTCCAAGGTGATATAGTTAAGGCCAAACTGTTGCGCCTCGTTTTCCTTATCGTCTTCTTGCGCCGGGTCTTTCATCGCCAAAATGTCAGGATGCAGGGCCACTGCATTGTCATCAAAATTGATTTTGGCATCCAAGGCCAACAATTGGCCGCCATCGGTTTCAATCAATGGGTTGATTTCGATTTGGCTGGCATCTTTGGCTAAAAACAAGTCATACAAACCGTGCATGATCGCCGCCAAGGCTTTCTGCTGGGCACCT
>JAQTNZ010000025.1 GCA_028713595.1 Methylovulum sp.
ATGCGCCGGATGACCGAAAGTATTGCACACCCTACAGAATGAGTTTTATCTCGTTGGTGAAAATAGCAATGTGGTATTGTTTCCGCGTAAGGTGGCATAAACAGCCCTTGTAAAAAACATCCGCAGCCAATATAGTGGCCAACCCCTTTAACCGGATAGCCCGACGGGGCGACAAGTAGGAGTCATCACCCTATTTCCGGTTAATCCTTTTCGTAATGATTACACTTTAATGAGGTGTCGATGATGGAACCGAATTATTACTCACTACAGATGGCGCACGAAGCCACAGGTTACACAAGGGAGCATTTGATTTGCCTGGGTGCAGAGGGGATAATAGGCTTTTATGTTAAGAACTTAAGGGGCTATGCAGTAGCACTGAAAGATGATGATATAGATAGTTATTTTGAAGAATTATCAACTCTTGAAGAGTACGAGAATCAATTCATAGAATTTATTACTGTAAATAACAATAAGTATAATAATATTCGCTTTGACCACGAAAGCCATTGTCATCATGAAGGAATTGACATTGATGACTACATTTATCATGTGTTCGACACTCTCCCAAAATTATGCAGGATACCTGCATTTACCTTAGAAAATTATCATGTAAACCGAAAAAGAGCTGATTTTAGTCTCTTATACTCGCCTAGCGAAGATAAAAGCTATTATCTGGTCAAAAATATACCTATGGAAGACGTTCAGCTATATATTTCTAAACAGGACGTGGCAAAGCTAAAGAATAAAGAAGTGGTAAAAAAAATGCAATAACTGAAACCGAACGCCAAACCATGTTAAAGCTGATTATCGGCATGGCGATAGATGCCTATGGATATGACCCCAAAAAGCCCCGAAACGCTGCCAGCGGAAGTAAAAATGGGATAAGTGCAAAATTGCAAACTAAAGGTATTAGCATCAATGACGACACCATCCGCAAATATTTAGACGAAGCGAAAGCCCTGCTACCGCTGTAAGCCCAATAGCGGCGCGGATCATAACCGATTCGGTTAAGTCATAACCGAGTTCGGCCAATGCCGATGATTAGATTGGCAAACTAACCTCGAAAATTCATTAACGGTTATCGAGGTTTTAAGAATGACTACACAATCCACCCCCCAACCCTGCCACCTAAGCGAACTGGCTTTATTGCGGCTCACGCAAATTATCGGCAATCTCAAAGCCAACCCGTCTATCCCAGCACTTATTCCAGTTGGGCGGACAACCTTCTTAAACGGCGTAAAATCTGGCAAATACCTTAGAGCCGAAGACATCCCCGCCCTGATTGAATCTATCGGACACGCGGCGAACGTGGCAAGCGGCAATGACTCAAGCCCTGGCTTTAGCAGCAAAACGCAACACCGAAAAGTTATCTCCCTATCTGCAACAATCAAAAAAACCGAACTTAGCCGTTCAACGATTGATAACTTGCTAAAAAAAGGTGAGTTTCCGCAACCGATAAAATTATCTTCACGGACAATAGGCTTTATCGAATCAGAAATTGACCAATGGCTTGCCGACAAAGCCACCCGTAATGGTATGGAAACGCGCCACTACCAGACAAACCCGAAGTCTTGCCGCCTGTCAACCTTGTTCAATATGTTATACAAGATCATGATCATGATAAACCTGTTTATAGAATGGTTTGATGATGACGGCGAATAAGTTTAGCCCGCGATAGGCGATGGCTGAAAGCCAACGGCGGTGCAATACGGCTATCGCCTATTGCACCGCTAGGGCAATCATCTATATGATACGGATATTCTTAAATGTGGACTAAAGCGCATTATGAACGGTAAACAAATCATCGCCAAATTAAAGGCGGAAGGCTGGACTTTAGGCAGGATAGAAGGCAGCCACCATATCATGGAAAAAGTGGGGATGCCGCGCGGTGTGCCCGTTCCCATTCATGGCACTAAGGACATTGGCGTGGGTTTGCCAAGGCAATTGAAAAACAAACAGGTGTAAAACTAAAATGAAAACACATTATCCTTATACGATTGAAAAAGATGCGGACGGTTTTCTGTTCGTTCAATTCCTTGATCTGGAAGAGGCCTTTACCCAAGGTGAAACTTTAGAAGAAGCGACATTCAACGCGCAAGAAGTTTTAAGCGCCCTGTTGGCTTACAGGCTGGAACACCATCAGGACATCCCCGAAGCTTCGCCCTGTCCTGATAATGCTTATACCGTGACCCCCAGACCGGAAGTGCAAGCGGCCTTGTTAGTAAAAAACGCCAGGGGCGATAGGCCGTTATCGGAGCTTGCCAACGCAATGGACACGTCTTGGCCGGAAGCGGAAAAACTGGAAAATCCCCATCATTGGCCTAATTTAAGGCAACTGGACAAAGCCGCCAGGGCATTAGGAAAACGCTTAGTTTTATCACTTGAATAAACGTCTAATTTTGCTATGTTTTTCCAGATCAAGAAACACCACTCTCATTTATACACCTCTTTTCGATGCCCGATTTCGACAACCAAAATAACCAGTTGTTTATTTTCGGGCTTGCAACGTAATGCGTTTTACGAGTTGTTGGGGGCATGTTCTTGCCGCTTGCCTTAACCCACAACGCTACTTTCTCTGCCACAACCAAACAATAGGATAGGCCAGTTGCCTGCACAAACCTTCGGGCAAGTAGGTTGATATACCATAACGTGCCGGAAAATGGCTTTTGGGTTGATGTAAGGTGCCAAATAAGCGGTCATAAACGGGCAACAGCGCCGCGTAGTTCTTATTAACCACCAGCGGGCTATCGTTGGCATGGTGCCAATGGTGAAAGTGGGGGGTGGAGAGGATATGTTCCAACCAGCCAAAGCGAAATTTGACATTGGCGTGGATAAAAATGCCCCAGATGTTGTTGAACGAGAGCAACAGCAACGAGAAAACCTCGGCCTCGCCACCGGACAAGTCCACCAAGCCTAAGCCACAGACCGGAATAAAGCTAATGCTTCTTAAAAACACCACTTCCAACGGATGCACACGGGTGGCGACTAGCCAGTCAATTTCGGTGGGGCTATGGTGAATGCAATGGATGCGCCATATAAAAGGGATTTCATGCGCCCAACGGTGCGCCCAGTAAAAGCCAAAATCCCCGGCGGCGATAATCGCCACTATGCGTACGCCCACCGGCAAGCTTTGCACAGTGGCAAACCATTCGGCAGGCAATAGCGAACGGAAACCCATAACGGTGATGCCATTGGCGATGACCAATAAAAAAGACGGCAAAAGGCCGCTCAGAAACAAATAGGACACATCGGTCATAAAGTGTTTCCGAAACAGCTTTTGCCGCCTAAGATAAAAGATTTTTTCCAGCGGTGCGATGGCAACCAGGGCGATCAGGAACCAAGTCGCCAACGCCAAGGCTTTGTCATCAAGGCCTGCCAGCAGATAAGCCCATTGGTTTAGGATGGTTTCCGGCGACATCAAACACCTATTGGCACAATCTGCCCGTAGGCCAGATACAAGCTTAAGGGCATTAGGGTCAAATAGCGGTATTGCGGCGTTTTAGGTACATTGACGCGGCCAACACACCCGAAAATAACAGCCAAATTATGTTGGGTTCAGGCACCGTCTTAGTCAGCGTGACATCGCCCAGTAACAACAGCGGTTCAGGGGCAACGCCTAGCGTTGAGTTGGCAAGAAACTGCAACAAATTGTTGCCCGCGCCGGCGGTGATATTCATGGTCACGAGCGCCCAAGGCAAGGCATAATCCCTACTGGTGTCAATCGTGACTTGGGTGCTGTTAATGGTAATGCCACCGCCTAACGAAACTGCCCAATACATATTAGTGGTGACACCCGTAGTGGTAAAGCCTGCGTTACCCGAACCGGCCGGGGTGCGGTTGGCGGCGGATTCGTAGAAACTCAGCGCATAGGTTTGTCCGACAATCAGGCCGTTGACAACCGTGGCGACACCGGAGTAACCTAGGTGATTGACGCCGTCATGGATATTCCAGGTGTCGGCCATATTGACAACGCTGGTGCTGCCGCCACTGCCAGGGACGGCCTGGATGCGGTTGGCCTGAAACGCCGCCCCGGTGTCTTGATTGTTGATGTAATCGACCGATGAGAGTTCGGCGCTGCCAATGGTGGTAAACCCGGACAGGTTACTGTTGACCAAATTGGCCTGGGCCAGGCCAGAACTGAGTGTCAGCACGGCAAGAATCAAATGTCGTTTCATGGTTATAAATTTAAGGTTGGGATGAGATTGCCCTCGGCCATAAGCCTGGGGGTTTTTGTTTTATGTGTTTTAGGGTGCTAGTGCCTATAGGGGGTTTAAGAAGACCAGAATGCAAAAAATATTGACAGCTTTTTTTTGCCTGACGTGCAGCCTATCGGTTGCCCATCGCTTATCTTGCCCCATAGGGTTTGGGTACGAATCCATGTCCGCCTAAGCTGTTGGTGATTTATGGGATTTTGGCAAACACTAGCCCGCCATTATCCGGTTTTCTGTGGTTTTTACGGCTCATGTGAAAATTATCAATGACTTTACAGCAATTTTTATGCCGTATATTTTTTATAAAATAAATACAATTGCTTGTAAGTGGCTGATGGCAGGTAAGCGGCAAGGGGGTGTAAAAAAATATGACACGCCATAAGGTCGCCTAAACCGTTTACGGCGGGTTGGTTCCAGTAAGGGAGGTTATTGGAATGACAGAAAACTAACTTACACTAAAAAGTAACCAATTTGTTACAATACGCTGATGAATTATTCCATTACTTATTACAGCGCAGACGTTCAAACCGAAATATTTGCACTGCCAAAAACCTTACAAGCGCGTTATATCGGCTTATCAGCGCGGATGATGCAGCATGGCGCTAACTTGGGCGAGCCGCATACAAAAGCTCTGGGTGATGGTTTGTTTGAATTGCGGCTTAAAGGATCGGAAGGTATTGCACGGATTTTTTACTGTACTAGAAGTTACGCATTGACAGCAGAGACTATATAAAAATCATATACTTAAAGCTTCTTTGTGAAAAATACAGTCCAGTCATAATTTAAAGGAAACCTATAAATTTAAATTTTCAATACATTGATTTTAAACAGTAAAAATTTTTACATCAATTCGCATTGGCATGGTTTTCAAAAAGTCCTTTCTGTCAATGCGTAACTTCTATGTACTTTAGTCGGTCGCCGGATTGTGATGCTGCATAGTTTCGTTAAAAAAACGCAAAAAACGCCAGCGCATGAACTAATTGTGCCCAACATCGCATGAACGAGGTTAAACATGAACACTGACCGTACCGCTCCAATGCTGACCCACGAAGAAATGGTCAACACCCTGTTAGCCGACCCCGTGGTGTACGCCGAATATCAACGATTGGAACGTGAGGAATTTACGATACTTGATGAAATTCTCAACGCCCGCCACGCCGCCGGATTAACCCAAGCACAAGTCGCCGAACGTATGGGCACCAAAGCATCGGCGGTGGCGCGTCTGGAAAGCGCGTTGGTGTCCGGCAAGCATTCCCCGTCCATAGACACCTTGCGTAAATATGCCGCTGCGATCGGTAAAAAATTAGAAGTGCATCTAGTTTAGCAACTTATGGCCGAAGGCCAACTGGAACAAAAGGCTCTAGGCTGGCTGGCGGATGTCGGTTATAGCACCGTTTATGCCCTACGATATGCGAAAGACCAGACCGCCGATGTTGATGGTGGCGGCTGCGACCAATGACGGCTAGTTGCAAAGGCCTTACCGCGCTGTAGGGCTAATAACTCGCGGGGGGGCAAGCGGGATCTACCGTCTGGTATTTGTGTTTGCTCCAGCAAGCACACTGATAGACGAGCTTGAGCTATTGCTTGACGGGGCATAAACCCCAATGGATGTTAAAAGCAGGGAATGAGAGGCGAAACAGATGCGCCTTTAATGGCGTTAAAATCAGCAATGGATACGGATAAGGGATTATAGAGGTAGCGGACTTTAGCCCCCATAACATTCAAATGCTATCACGAAAACGCTATTTTTAGCTTTTACTGCAAATGGGATTTTATAACCCATTGATTTAATTGGTCGGGACGACAGGATTTGAACCTGCTACCACTTGTCCCCCAGATAAGATTATTATATTTAACCATTCTAAAATCAATAACTTGCAATGCTTGCAACTTGCAAAACAGCATCAATCATATCATAAACCGTGTCACTGCAATGCTGGCATAGTGACAAATCCGTTACACTATAATTTGCCGCGCCATCAGGGTAATTACAGCATGACTAATAAAAAAATAGTCCGGCTAGGCGCTGTCCAACATCCGACACAAGAATTGCCAAGCCCAATAAAACGCCCATGCCATTACGGCTTGGAAAGCGCAGTCATGGATATGGAAACGCAAATTGGCAGTGTCGAAGCCTACAACCAATTGTGCCTTGCGGCGCGGCAATTGAAACGCAAAATAGATTCCGGGCAAGGAAAGCGGCAAGCAGAAATGTATGCCACCGACCCGAACTGCATTTATCCTGTTGGACATAAGCCAAAACAAAAAAAACCAACTTAGGAATAATTTAGGAATAATTTGTACCGCTTTTTGTAAAAACAAATGCACAAAATGGATTAATATGGCCATTAATGCTTTGGTTCTGGCAAACCATCGTTATCCGCACCCTGTCCGTACAAATTATGAGAATCCTCTTCGCAACCACCAACCCCTATCCGCCGCAAACCGCTGGCGGCTCCGAATCGTCAACCCATGACCTGTGCCTGTCGCTTATCGGGCGCGGCATCGAATGCGCGGTGTTGGCCGACCAGGCCGACACCGCACCGGATGGCTATCGTGCCGATTACGGTATGGGCTATCCGGTTTACCGTGGGCGTGACCCGGCCAAGGGCGTTAAGCCCGTCTATGACCTGTTCGGCGCGGATGTGGTGGTCATCCAGGCCGGAAAGCCGCTGTTGCTTATTGGCGAATGTTTGCGCCACGGCATCAGGGCCGTGGTTTACATCCGCAACATCGAGTTCCATTGGCATGGCGGCGGCGAATATGTGGCTCATCCGCTGCTGAGCTACGTCGCCAACTCGCGGTTTACTGCGGACACCTTCAAGAAAGCCTTTGGCATCGCCGCCAAGGTGATACCGCCGTTGGTCAGGACGGAACGCCATATCCCGGAACGCCATGCCACGCCCGACAAGCAGAAGGTGGTGTTCGTGTGTCCGCACCCGCTTAAGGGCGTGGAAATCGCCCTTAAGCTGGCGGAACTGAACCCCGACATCCCGTTTTTGTTTGTCGAGTCCTGGCCCATGGTCAAGGGGGTCAGCGACAAATACCCGTCACTGGCCGCCAAACTCCCCAACATTGAATGGCTGCCCAGACAACTGGATATGAAACCCATTTACGCACAGGCGCGGGTCATGCTTGTTCCATCGCTCTGGCAAGAGGCGTGGGGGGAGGGTAGTGACCGAATCGCAGGCCAGCGGCATACCGGCCCTGGCCAGCAACCGTGGCGGCTTGCCCGAATCGGTGGGCTATGGCGGGGTGCTGCTTGACCCGGACAGGGACATTGCGGATTGGGATGGTTGGCTGAAAAGGCTTTGGCTGGATGACGTGTTTCATGGGCAGTGTGGACGGTACGCCTTTTTGCATTCACGCCGTGAGGCCATCCGGCCTGAGTTTCTGACGGATGAGTTTGTTGGGGTTTTGGACGGGGTGGTGGATAAGCCTATTGCCCGAAAAAAGACCTTGGCCACGGCAATATGATTAAGGGTTAAGGCCTTTGGGCGCACTCCCATTTGACATCTGGGGCGCGTTTGCGGGATAGCGTTGCGGCCACCTACGTTTCGACTTATGTAAAGCTTAGTATTTAGGTTTAAGTTATAATACCAACAGACTGATAATCTGTAGGGTATCTGTAAATGACTTCTGAAACCAACGTAAAACGTTTTCGTATCGCCTTTTCCTTCGCCGGAGAAAAACGGGGGGTTTGTCGAAGCCACTGCGCAGATTTTGGCGCAGCGGTTTGGCGAAGAGAAGATTTTGTACGACAAATTTCATGAAGCGGAATTTGCTGATGCTGATCTGGCTTTCAATTTGCCCTCACTGTACAAAAATGACACCGACTTAATTGTTGCCATATTTTGTCCCGACTATGAAAAAAAACAATGGTGCGGTTTGGAATGGCGGGCCATCTTTTCAATGATTAAAGAAGGCCAGTCAAAAAAAATTCTGCTCAGCCATTTTGAGCTGGTGGACGGCAAAGGATTGTTTGGGCTGGCCGGTTTTATCGACTTGGATGAAAAAAAACCCGAACAATTGGCCGCCCTGATTATCCAGCGTCTCGCGATTAATGAAGGCAAGCCCAAAAATCATTATGCCAACGTCGATGCCAACGAGGCATCCCAGGCAAGGCGTGCTGTCAACCAAGTTGATGTGCACCATAAAAACTTGGCGGCAAGGTTGTTAAAGGATGCACCACTTTTTTTCCAAGCTTTGCAAGATGACTTCGCAAGCGAGTATCCGCATGAAAGCGTTCCAGCGTCCGTAAACGAAATGGTGGATTATTTTGCTGTTTGCCTACCGGAGCAGGTTCAAGACTTATTTTTCATAGTACGCCGCTCCTTGGAGGCGACAAAAAAAACCGATCTTGAGATAGCTGACAGGACAAAAACCTGCGCAGCAGCATGTGCACTATACTGTCTTGCGGCAATTCGTTTAGTAGATAAAACCGCAAATGAGCAGGGCGGTCATATCTTACAGGTTCCCCGTAGCGAAAGCGTGATTTGCGCTATTATCGCCACTGCGTTGTTTGGCGGGCAATTGCGTTTGCCGCTACTTGAAACCCACTTGCCTAGACCGGAGTTTGTCTTCGATATTCGGGTCGGGGCAACCGGCGACCACTTTCAAGTAGGTTTTGAGCGCGCGCTCTATACAGTGCTGTTTGAGAATAGCCAACAAGCCTATCTTAGTGCGTTGGATACCCTGCCTTTGACGCATGACGAAAGTAAAGCGCTGGCAGCACGTCTTCGGACAATAAAAAACGTTAAAAGGGAATGCCTGGCTTTGATTGTTCATGGCTACGCTAATCAGGATTCCGTTAGACCCATCACCGACAAGCATCAAATTCCAGTAATGTTTCCTTCTACCGAAGCGGCTACCATCATTCTGGGTATGGAAGTTAGCGACTTGTTGCAAGAAATCCGCGAATTTTGGCAAGAACTAAATCAATTCCATCAACCGAACAACGACTCTTCAATTAAACCAGGAACCGAAACCATGACTAACCCAGGTATCAACATAAATGCTTCGGGCGGCACCGTCGTTTTTAGTACGGGGGCGCATTCTGCCGCACAGGCGGGTACAAATAACACCGCAAACACCGGTCAACAGCAATTGGCCGATTTTGCACCGTTGACGACCAAGTTGAATGAGCTGCAAGCCGCCATTGCCGAATTGTCCTCTGTTAAAGCCAAGGACACCTTCACCAGCCATCTTCAGACCGTGCAAAGCGAAATTGCCGACAAAGACAAACCGGATGTTGGTATCGTCAAAAAATATCTGGAAGCCATCAAACAGGGTAGTGAAGTCATCGAAGGCGGAGAAAAAATTGTTGAACTATGCAGTAAGGCATTGCCGCTATTGTCAGTAATTTCTTCAGTTTTCTAAACTCGATACCCACCCTGCATGAATGCCGCAAACCCGTTTATCGACTTAAAAGCAGAGAAAACTGAGATATTAACGCAATGCAACCGATTTCCCACCGCCGGTCATTACTGGAGCCAGCCGGAAATCGATGCGCTGATTTTTGCCTTTGCCGCCCGCCGGCCCTTGTTAGTTCGCGGTGAGGCGGGTAGCGGTAAAAGCCAGATTGCCCGGGCTGCGGCAAAGCACCTGAAAGCAGACTGCCCCTTGGTTGAAGTCATACACCCGCGCTTTGAAGCGCTGGATTTACTGTACCGTGTCGATGTCGTTGAGCGTTTGGCGGATGCGCAAATCCAAAAATTGGACGAAACGAATAAACGGTACGTCAAGCGCGGACGGATCTGGCAAGCGCTGGATAATATGCGCGGCGACCAACATCATATTCCGGTGCTGCTGATCGACGAAATAGACAAGGCCGACGCTGACCTGCCCAACGCCTTGTTGGATGTGTTGGGCAACCGCAGTTTTGACGTGCCGCCACTGAATAATTGTACCATCTGCGCACCCGACCACCGCTGGCCGCTCATCATTATCACCACCAACGAAGAACGCGAATTGCCGCCTGCGTTTATTCGTCGCTGTGCCGTGCTCAACCTCAACCCACCCAAAGACGACAAGCCATTTATAGAGTGGTTGATCCAGCGTGGCCGTGTACACCAACATCTGGCTATTGAAGACAGCGCCCGCCAAGCCGCCGCCGAGCAAGTGTTGGATGACCGCAAAACCGCGCAAAGCGCCGGGTATCCCAAAGTGGGCTTGGCCGAATATATCGACTTGCTCGCCGCGCTGCATGAATTGACACAGGCAATAAAAGACGAAGAAGAACGCAAACAAAGCCAGCTCGGCTGGCTGCAACAACTCAGCGCCTACGCCCTAGTGAAACATGCCGAGCAGGATCAGGCCCGCCTTCCCGTTACACCCTCAAATCCTAGCTCACCAGAGGCGGACTAGGCGTGAAACCCTGCCCGGCCAACGGCCTGATCGGCAGGGCCGATCTGTTACGCCTGCTGGCGACGGCGCCGCGCCCATACCTGGTGCTGGATGACGATGGCGAACATCAATTCGGTTATCGGCAAAAAGACATACCAATCGAACAAAATCAACCCCGTGGAACAATAATCGACCCGCCGCCACCCGACCCGCTGGCACAAACGGGCAACTTCAAACTGCCGTTACAAATGCCGTTCGTCCACGTCATTGCCGAACGGCAAGCACGCCAGTTACAGGATCAACGGCAAAATACCGGCCAAACCGTCGCAATTTATGACCCGATAAGCGAAGACGACGCCAAACCACCCTCAGCAGTCAGGCTGGTAAATTACCAAGTGCTGGTGCCCAAAGCGCGTCTGATGCCCGCCCTTAAACGCTATTTGTCCACTAATCGCACCGCAGGCCTTGACGTGCCGCTGTTGGTCAAACAAATCGCCGGACAACAACTGCCCCGGCATTTGCCACGCCGCCAAGTTAAAAGCTGGCATCCGCAATGGGTGGTGGTATTGGACTTTACCAATCGTTTGTGGCCGTATCGGCAAGATATGCACCAATTGGCCGAACACCTGCTGCGTGCCTGTGGCCGATCCGGCGTATCGATAAGAATCATCAATCACGGGCCGTTGTTGCACTGGACCGACTGGGTAGAAGAACAACAGGGCTGCGGCGCATTGCCGACCAAAAACGCTTGGCGTATGCCGCCTGCCGACACCCCCGTTTTGTTGGTCAGTGACTTAGGCTTGCTGGAAGGCCCCGATTCCACCACTCACCACGCCTGGCAAGTCTTTGTTCGGCAACTGACCAAAGCCCAAACCCAACCACTGGCACTGCTACCGTTGGCTTCAGAGCAGCTTGACGCGGGCCTGCCCAACAGCCTGACGCTATTACGCTGGAGCCCTGATGCCCGTATCCACCCGGAACGCGCCTTGGGCAATGGGCAAGCCACTCCCGTTGGATTGGACGATTTACTGGCGATGGCCGCCGTCACCCGGCGGGTAGATCCGCCGTTGTTACGCGCCTTGCGCCGCTTAAATCCAAAAGCGCCGCTCAATGCCGGCCTCGAAGGCGCATTTTGGTGCCATGCCGATGTCCAATCCGGTTCGGCGGCAAACATCCGCCACGACGCACAAGCCGACCATCTGGTACATTTTTCCCAACGGTTACACGCTTACCATAAGCAACTGGAGCTATTGCGCCACCGTCACCACGCCCATTTGCGGGCGGTGCTCAACCATGAAGAAACTCTGCTGTGGGCCTCGCACGTCAAGCTGGAGGGTGCGGACATGGCTACAGAAATTGCGGGGCGACTAAAAAAAGCGGAAACGTTCATGCGCCAACTGGCCGCCACCTTGACACAACCGGACGGATTGCAAAAGGCTGGCATCTGGTGGAA
Organism: Methylovulum sp.; assembly: GCA_028713595.1. Taxonomy (GTDB): domain Bacteria; phylum Pseudomonadota; class Gammaproteobacteria; order Methylococcales; family Methylomonadaceae; genus Methylovulum. Next base: position 12,010 of record JAQTNZ010000025.1, read on the forward strand.
CGTGGCGCAGGACATCGTACAACGCGCCGATAACCAGATGGGTGAGCGCTATATGGCGTTGCTGGCACCACTGGTGCAGGCGATTGCCGAAGTGCGCGGCGCTTGGCAACACCCGCCCGACTGGGTAGACCCCGCCTATCTAAGTGGCGATGGCCACAAATTCCAGTCATGCTGGCTGGTGAACGATCCAGCCACTTGCAGCATCGTTTTGCAATCGACTCCACCGGCACGCAACCAAAGCGCCTTGACCGCATTTTTATCGGTCGATCAAGGCGGTTTGCGTATCGAAAGTGCCGGATCAAGGGTATTGCTGTCCATTCGGCACTTGCCTTACCGCTTATGCGGATTACAGGAAGAAACGCAAATCAAGTTGACGACCAGCCAAGAATCCTTGAAATTAGCCAGCGTCAAAAGGCCGCGCGGATCGGCTGCCTGGGGGTACGATACCTCTCGCTCAGGACTTTGGGTAAAGTCGGCATCGCTTTGCGGCCAATTATTCGAATGGAACACCTGGCTCATACCGATAGAACCGTCACTCCAGTTGGTATTGGCAGAGAACGGCCAATACCAACTGGTGGAGCATCAGCTAAGCAAGCAAATCGATCTACGGGATGTAGCTCCAACTTACATTACTTGCGATTACAATGGCAAAACTGCCTCCAGTGTTAAATTCATACTCGATCAATTCGGTATACGTGCCGATTTGAATCTTATTACCCCGCTCGATGATCTAATTCAAGGCTTGCGCTGGATTGAACCCGGCACTTTCTGGATGGGTTCGCCGGATGATGAGTCGCAGCGAAGTGATAACGAAGGCCCACGTCACGAAGTGACCCTCAGCCAAGGCTTCTGGCTGGCCGACACCGCCTGCACCCAGGCCTTATGGCAAGCGGTGATGGGCAACAACCCCAGCTGTTTTAAAGACAATCCCCAGCAGCCGGTGGAGCAAGTCAGTTGGCACGACGTACAAAAATTTTTACAAGGCCTGCAAGCGTTGTTGCCGGGCTGCCAAGTCGATTTGCCCAGCGAAGCCGAATGGGAGTATGCCTGCCGTGCCGGTACCACCACGCCGTTCAGTTTCGGTGCCAACATCAATACTCAGCAAGTCAACTATCATGGTGACTATCCTTACGTTGGTAGCGAAAAAGGCGTTTATCTAGCACAAACCGTGCTGGTAAAAAGCCTGCCCGCCAACCCTTGGGGGCTATACGAAATGCACGGCAATGTCTTGGAATATTGCAAGGACGGTCAACGGGATTATGACGGGCAAGCGCAAATCGATCCACTAGGGCCATTGATCGGCGTGGATAGGCCCCGCACTGTTCGCGGCGGTTCTTGGGGCGACGATGCCGGGTGGGTGTGTTCGGCCAGCCGCGCCGCTATCCATCCCAGCAAAGCCTACATCAACCTGGGCTTTCGTTTTTGCCTGAGGCCCATCCAGCCAGGTCAGGAACAGGTAAGCCCAGACGCGGAGCAGGAGGCGGGCAAGTCCAGCGATAGCCGTATAAAAAGCAAACTG
>JAQTNZ010000026.1 GCA_028713595.1 Methylovulum sp.
GCGCCCCTTTATGCCCTGCGGGTATTCGGGCTGATCCCGACAAAACCTGCGGTGCTCAGCGCGGCAAACGGGAGAAAAGCACGTTACTGCGTAACGTCAGTTAGTTACAGTGAGCGGGCAAGGTGGTGCAGGGCTTCACTGCCGTGGCTGAACAACGGCCAGCCGTCGCCGGTCAGCACCGCTTGTATGCCAGGCAAGTTGGCGATGCGTTTGACCGATAGCACCGCCTGTTTGCGGTCGGCCAGTTTGCCATCGGGCAGCAGACACAGCTCGCCGCCGATATGGCAGCGGATCAAATCGCCGGTGATTAAGGTGGTATGCTCCAAGAGCAGGGCCAGCTCGCCTGGGGTTTTGGAGCCGTTAAGCGCGTAGGCGTGTAGCCCCGGCACGATTTCCTCGCCATCATACAGCCAGCGGTTGCAGAGGATCGGGAAGGTGTCTTGCTCCGCCGCCGGCCCGAACACCACGGCCCCTGTGTGGTTGGCAAGGGCTTCGCTGGCGCGGCAATGGTCGCTGTTGGTGATGACGATAACAGCCACGCCGCCGAGTTTTTGCAAATGTTGGTGGTCATGGGCGGACAAGGGCAGCGGGTCGATGACGACATTGCCGCCTTCACGCACCCACACATAGCTGTGAAAGTCCAAATCCCGCTCTTCGTTAAAAACAGACCAGGCAAATAAATCTTTTCGGTGCAATTGTTTCATCGGTAATCCCTTTCGTATAGTTATAGTCACTGCCATTAAATTAGGGAATATATTTTTAATTTCAATAGTATAAAAATATACGCCATCGTTCCCATGCCGGAGCGTCACTGCCATTAAGTTAAGGTATTTATATTAATAATCAATATATTGTATTGAAAAATACGATGTAGGTCGGGTTAGCGATAGTGTAACCCGACTTTATCCGAACGGCACACGTCGGGTTACGCTATTGCTAACCCGACCTACTACAACCGTATCTTTTTGATAATAAAAAAAATATTAACTTAATGGCAGCGACAGTCATAGTGGCTTATCAACGCGCAAGGCAGGTTGCGTGTAGGCTTGTTGGCGGTGCCGGGCATTGGTTAAAATGGCCAGGCGGCTCGCGTTGTCAACCAGCGTCCATTGGGTGATTTCGGTCAATGTCCGAAAGCAGCCTAGGCACACGTCATCGTCATCCAGGCAACAGATCCTTATACACGGTGATTCTACACGCTCAGTCATAACTTATGGAGAGTTTTAGGTTAAGGGGGGCGTGCCTTGGTGCCGATTAGGCGGCCAGCAAGGGGTCGAGTTTGTGTTGCCGCTCCAAGGCGTAAAGGTCATCAAAACCACCCACATGCACATCGCCGATATAAATCTGCGGCACGGTGCGCCGCCGGGTTTTTTGCATCATTTCCTCGCGCAAGCCCGGGCGGCTGTCCACGTTGATTTCGGTGTAGGCCGCACCTTTTTTGTCGAGCAGACGTTTTGCCATCACGCAGTAAGGGCAAATGTTCGTGGTATAGATGAGTATCTCAGGCATGGGCGGATAATGTTTGTTAAACTATAGCGGCATTCTATCGGTAAAGGTATTGTTATTCAATGAGGGCTATGCGCTTGGCTTGTGGCAAACCTATCAGAATGGCACAGAATTAAGGTTGGCCCCGTCACGGCGGGCGTGGTGGGGTGTGTCCCACTGCCCTTAAGTTAAGGAATTGTGATTATAATATCAACAAGATAGGATTAACCGTTCGCCTGTCCCCAGACCACCCTTGTGGTGGAGCTAGTCGAAGCCTGTCATGAGCTTGACGAATGGGGTGGGCGGTTAATCCGGTCATGGTTCGACAAGCTCACCACGAACGGATTAACTTACTACGACCTTAACTCAATAAGGCACAACTCCTTAACTTAATGGCAGTGACGGGTACACCCCTGTCCGCCCGTACCTTAGGCCAAACCAAACCCACACAGCTTAGGCAAGCTTAACACCAGCGTTAAGAAGGATTGATATGAACGATTTACCTGACAATTTAAAATACGCCGCCACCCATGAATGGGCGTTATTGGCGGACGATGGCGTGGTGCGTGTCGGCATCACTGACTTTGCCCAACAACAATTGGGTGATCTGGTGTTTATTGGCTTGCCCGATGTCGGGCGCACCGTGGCGGCGGGCGAGCAGTGCGCGGTGGTGGAGTCGGTCAAAACCGCCTCTGACCTGCACAGTCCGGTCACGGGGGAGATTGTCGCCATTAACGAAAGTTTGCAGAGCGAGCCGGAACAAGTCAACGATAGCCCCTATCAAACATGGATTTTTGCGGTCAAAGCCGCCACCCCCGCCGAGCTGGACACGCTGATGGACGCGGCGGCCTATGAGGATGACATAGCGTAACGATTACTGGCGGCTTTAGGTTTTGCTGGCCGTTTTTTACCCTTTATAACCAAAAGAACCCTAACAACACATGGCTAACCAAAATGCAAAAGGCTTTAAGCGCCTGATTAACGCCTGTTTTTTTTCCGCGGCGGGTTTTAAGGCGACCTGGCAACATGAAGAGGCTTTCCGGCAAGAGGTCATCTTGTTTGTGATAAGCACCCCCCTAGCCATTTGGCTGGGCGAAACCATGATTGAAAAACTGCTGCTGATCGGCAGCATGGTGATCGTGATGCTGGTCGAATTGCTCAACACCGCCGTAGAATCGGTGGTTGACCGGGTCGGCTTTGAACACCACGAACTATCAGGCCGCGCCAAAGACATAGGGTCGGCGGCGGTGATGATGTCACTGGCCTGGGCGGCGGTTACCTGGACATTAATTTTACTTTAAAGGACAAACAATGAGTGCGTTAATCTGCGGTTCTATGGCATTCGACACCATCATGGTGTTCCACGACAAATTTAAAAACCACATCCTGCCCGAAAAAGTCCATATCCTCAATGTGTCTTTTTTAGTGCCGGTCCTGCGCCGCGAATACGGCGGCTGTGCCGGCAACATCGCCTACAACCTCAATTTGCTGGGCGAAGAGGCGTTGATTATGGCCGTGGCCGGCCATGATTTTGAACCCTACAGCTATTGGCTGAGCCAACACGGTTTGTCCAGCGAGTTTATCAGGACTCTTGACAACCAATACACCGGCCAAGCCTACATCACCACCGATGAAGACGGCAACCAAATCACCGCCTTCCACCCTGGCGCGATGAGTTCCTCACATCTGAACGCCGTGCCGACGGATCGTAGCGACATCACTATCGGCATCGTCTCGCCTGACGGCAAAGAGGGGATGGTGCAACATGCCGCGCAATTTGTCGAACAGGAGATCCCGTTTATTTTTGACCCCGGCCAAGGCATGCCGATGTTTGACGGTGCCGAACTGTTGGCCTTTCTGGACCAAGCCACTTGGGTGACGCTCAACGACTATGAATCGGAGCTGATGCAAGAGCGCACCGGCCTGGATTTGGAAGCGATGGCCGACCGCGTTGAAGCCCTAATCGTCACCCTCGGTGCCAAAGGCTCGAAAATCTACACCGCAGGCCGTTGTATCACTATTCCAGCCGCGCGACCCCATGCCATCAATGACCCGACCGGCTGTGGCGACGCTTACCGCGCCGGTTTGCTGTATGGCCTGATGAACGAGCTGGATTGGGCGACCACCGGCCGCATCGCTTCCTTAATGGGCGCGATTAAAATTGAACATCACGGTACGCAAAACCACCGCTTCGACATGGACAGCTTTAAGCAGCGTTACCGTGAAAATTTTGGCACTTCTTTTTAATGCGCTTAAGTTATGCTAAACAACACCCAACAATTGCTGGATTTGATGGCGCGGCTGCGCGACCCTGAACAGGGCTGCGCGTGGGACATCAAGCAAGATTTCACCACCTTGATCCCTTATGTCATCGAAGAAGCCTATGAAGTGGTCGATGCCATAGAGCGCAACGACTTTGTTGACCTGCGCTCGGAATTGGGCGATTTGCTGTTGCAAGTGGTGTTTCAGGCGCAAATCGCCAAAGAGCGGGGGCTGTTTGACTTTGAGGATGTCGCCGCCGATATCAGCGACAAACTGGTGCGCCGCCACCCCCATGTCTTTGCCGATGCCGTGTACGCCAACGATGAGCAACGCCACCAAGCCTGGGAACATGCCAAGGCGGTGGAGCGGCAAGAAAAACAACCGGAAGCGACCAGCGCCTTGGCCGGCATTGCCGCCAGCCTGCCCGCCCTGATGGCCTGTGAGAAAATCCAAGGCCGTGCCGCCCGCCAAGGCTTTGACTGGCCGGAAACGCTGCCCGTGTTCGATAAGGTCTCGGAAGAGCTGGATGAAGTGAAAGAAGCCTGGGAATCCGGCAATTTTGACCATACCCAAGAAGAGATTGGTGACTTATTGTTTGTTGCGGTCAATCTGGCGCGGCACCTGAAGGTCAACCCCGAAGTCGCCCTTAAGCAAAGCATCCAAAAATTCACCAAACGCTTCCAATACATCGAGCAACAAGTCGCCATTTCTGGACGGGGCATGACCGATTGCGAATTGGCGGAATTGGATGCCCTATGGGACGAGGCGAAAGTGGTGTTGCGCAAATAGGCGGTTTTTAGGTATTGCCTGTACGGATTGTTGGCCTATCGTAGCCTACACACCCACAATACCCATGTACCCACAGGTATAAAGGGTATAAATAACTGCCATTACGTTAAGGATTTTTTATTTTAATATCAAAAAGATAGGATTAACCGTTCGCCTGTCCCCAGACCACCCTTGTGGTGGAACTGGTCGAAGGGTGGGCGGTTAATCCGGTCATGGTTCGACAAGCTCACCACGAACGGCTTAACTTCTTACGACCTTAAGTCAATGGTGTTCACTATGTTATTGAAATAAAATAAGGCTCTATATGGGTTTCAAGGTCTAATGTATGGAAAGCTGTTAATAAGCATGGTAACTTCCAAAATATCCGTCATTCCGGCAGGGATTGCCGGAATCCAGATGCCATGGATGGCATCTTTCCAAATTCATACAACTAAAAGTGACAAAGTTCTCTATTTTGCGTTCGATTTCCGTCATTTTTGCGTAATTATTAACGTTCACATCCTTGTGAACTGGATTCCGGCAATCCCTGCCGGAATGACGATGCTTTTTTAATTTTGCAGTGAATATATAGGGTGTTAGTCCTGCAAAAAATTTTGTTAAAAAACTTTTGCATACCTACTTAACAATTAATCACAACCCCACGACACCGTGGAAACAAAGGACACAAGGGACACAACATGATACCAATGGTAAACCTCAAAGCCCAATACGCCGAAATTAAGGCGGAAGTGGAGCAGGGCTTGGCGCAGACGATAGAAAACTGCTCGTTTATTTTAGGGCCTAACGTCCACGCGTTTGAACAGGAAACGGCGGCTTATTTGGGTGTCAGACATGCTATTGGCGTGGCTTCGGGTACGGACGCGCTGCATCTGGCGCTATTGGCCGAAGGCATAGGCAAAGGCGATGAAGTCATCACCACCGCGTTCACCTTTATCGCCACGGCGGAAGCCATTAAATATGTCGGGGCGGTGCCGGTGTTTGTCGATATAGACCCGCGCACGTTTAACATTGACCCAGAGGCGATCATCAACGCCATCACTTCACGGACTAAGGCGGTGATGCCGGTGCATTTGTTCGGCCAGCCCGCCGATATGGCGCACATTGCGCAAATCTGCCAAGAGCATGACTTAAAACTGATTGAAGATTGTTGCCAATCGTTTGGCGCCAGTGTCGATGGCAAACAGACCGGGGCTATAGGCGATGCGGCGGGGTTCAGCTTTTTCCCCAGCAAAAACCTAGGCGCGTTTGGCGATGGCGGCCTGGTCGTCACCAACTCCGACGGCACCGCCGCCAAAATCAGGCAATTGCGCAACCACGGCTCCAACGTCCGTTATTATCATGAAGTCATTGGCTACAACAGCCGCCTGGATGAAATGCAGGCGGTGATCTTACGCGCCAAACTCAAACGCATAGACCAATACAACCAAGGCCGCCGCCGCGTCGCGCACCTGTATTCGCAATTGCTGGCAGGGTTGCCCATCACTACGCCGTTTGAAGATGGCCTAGGTGTGCATGTCTATCATCAATATACCCTGTTGTCCGAGCAACGGGAGCAGATTATGCAAGCTTTGCAGGCGCAGCAAATCGGCTGTGCGGTGTATTACCCCGTGCCGCTACACCAGCAAATCGCCTTTAAGGACGAATGTGCAGGCCTGTCCTTGCCCGTGACCGAATCCGTCGCCGCCCGCTGTTTCTCCTTGCCGATTTGCCCGTTTTTGGCAGACGAGTCGGTCAGGACGATAGTCGGCGTAATTAAAGCTAGTTTATAACCATGTCGAAACCGTTCACGGTGATGTTCAGCGCGGGCGAGCCTTCCGGCGACCAACACGCCGCCCACCTGTTTTTGGAGCTGAAAAAACAACTGCCGGACATTCAGGCACTGGGTATGGGCGGGGTGAAAATGGCGGCGGCGGGGGTGGATATCCGTTATGACTCGGCGGCGATTGCGGTTATCGGGGTCGTGGAGGTGCTTAAACACTATGGCACCATCCGCAGGGCGTTGGCGCTAATGCAGCGGTTGGTCGCCGAAGAACGCCCCGATTTGCTGATCTGTGTCGATTATAAGGAATTTAATTATAAGCTGGCGCGGTTCGCCAAGCAGCAGGGTGTTAAGGTGTTGTTTTATGTCAGCCCGCAGGTGTGGGCGTGGCGGGCGGGGCGGGTCAGGCAATACGGTAAGGCCATCGACAGGATGGCGGTGATTTTCCCGTTTGAAACGGCTTATTACGAGGCGGAAAACGTGCCGGTGTCTTATGTCGGCCATCCGTCGGTCGATAAGGCCCAGCCGCAACGGCCTAAGGCCGATGACCTGTTGGCCTTTGGTTTGACCGCCGATAAGCCGATAGTCGGGCTGTTGCCAGGTAGCCGCGCCAATGAGATCAAGCGGCTGTTGCCGGTTATGCTGGCCGCCGCAGTGCAGTTGCGGCAACGCTTACCGGACGTGCAGTTTATCTTGCCGCAAGCCGATGCCATCCCCGATGCCTTGCTGGCGGATTATTTGCAATCCGTTCCCATTAAGGTGACGGTGATTAAGCAACAGCCTTATGATGTTATCCAATGCTGTGACACGGTAATGACTGCGTCCGGCACGGCGACGCTGGAAATCGCCTTATTGGGCGTGCCGATGCTGATTTGCTATAAGCTCTCACCCCTCACCTATTGGCTAGGACGTTGGTTGGTGAAAACGCCGTTTATCGGCTTGCCGAACATTGTCGCGGGCAAGTCGGTGGTCAGGGAGTTTATCCAGCATGAGGCGAGCGCCGATAATTTGGCGCAGGAAACTGGGCGGCTGTTGTCCGATAACGCTTATGCCGGACACATGCGCACCGAGTTGGCGGACGTAAAGGCCCGCTTAGGGCAGGGCGGCGCGTCAAAGGTGATGGCGGATTTGGTGGTGGCGATGCTGTCTGGACGCGCTTGAGGCGTGGGAGGTAAAGTGGTAGTGTTTGCCTAGGCAATGCTCCAGCCATTTTTGCAAAAAATAGTTCAGCCGCCATTTGTAGTTCATGATGTCGTGGCTTTTACGCGGGTCAGGGTAGACCCGCGCCACCCGCGCCCTGGCATGGTCGCTGAGCACTTCCGCCAGCCGTGCGTCCAGATAGACGCGGATAATCACCGCCGGGGCCATCAGTTCGCTGGCGTTGTGGTTGAAACAATGGCTAAGTTCGATGGTTTTGGTGTACGGCGTTTCTTCAAGCACTTCCAAGTACAGCGTCGATTGTGACGGCGCCAACCCTATCGCGGCTTCCTTGACGGTAGCCAAGTCGGGGATGAGCCGCAACAGTTTCTGAAAATTGCTTTCACACAGTTGCTCAAGGCAAAACGAGGTGTTGAGCGGGCGCAGCAAGCTCATGGCGGCTTATGCTTCGCTGTAGCAGGCATAGGCGCTGGCGGTTTCCCACAGCGTCACTTGCGCGACATTAAAGCCCGCCTGTTTGATATGCTGATAGAGCATCTTACTCAACACTTCGGCGGTCGGGTGTTCGTCCAAGGCCATAAAACGCTCGTTTTGCGCCAGCAGCATCGGGATGATCGGATCGTCCTTATGCAGCAAAAAATTATGATCCAGATGCTCGTCTATATAGCGCTCCACACAGTCGCGGATGTCGGCAAAATCACAGACCATGCCTTGCCCGTCTAGGTGTTCTTGCTGGAGGGTAATCCCGGCTTTGACGCTATGGCCGTGCAAATGGCGGCATTTTCCGGCGTGGTTCATCAAGCGGTGGCCGTAGCAAAAATAGACTTCTTTGGTGATGGTATACATATCGGGTCGGGTAAGCGGTCAAGATCAAGGCGGGCAGTTTACTATAAAATCTGCAAGAATAGGCGGCGATTTGCGGTGGTGATAGTTTTTTGTAAGCTTTTCAACTGTGATGGGCACTGGATAAGCTATAATTTTGCATTTTTCACCATTAACGGTATTTTATGGATTTCCAAACTTTTAGCCCGTCACCTCTGGATGTTAAGGCCCGAAACAGGTATGGGTCGCCACTATGGCTTAATAGACGGGTGGATTAACAATGGCGCTTGAAATTGAACATAAATTTTTGCTGGCTAATGACGGTTGGCGGGCGCATGTCCACCGTTCGGTGGTCTACCGCCAAGGTTATTTAAGCTCGGAGGCGAACACGTCAATCCGGGTCAGGATCAGTGACGAACACGCGTGGCTGAACATCAAAAGCGCGGTGATCGGCACGCATCGGCATGAGTATGAGTATGAGATTCCCCTAGCCGATGCCGATGAGATCATCAGCCAGTTGTGCAGAAAGCCGCTGATTGAAAAAACCCGCCATTTGGTGCTGGATAATGGCAACTTGTGGGAAATTGACGAGTTCACCGGTGCCAACCAAGGCTTGTTGGTCGCCGAGATTGAGCTGCCGGAAGTGGGCAGGGCCTTCCATAAGCCCGCTTGGCTGGGCGCGGAAGTGACCGCTGACTTGCGCTATTATAATAACAATCTGGTCGCCCACCCTTATTCGCAATGGCGTGATAGCGTTTAGACTTTCTGGTCGTCAAAACGCGATTGACGGCGGGCGGTTAGGGTTGTACGCTGAAAAGATGGTAGGGTGTTATGGATGTAGCTCGTAGGTTGGGGTGAGCTTGCGAACCCCAACATTTCAACACACACAACTACCCTGTTGTGTTGGGGTTCGTACCTCACCCCAACCTACGGCCCTTAAGGGAAAACAAAATGTTTTGGGTTTATATTCTTCGCTGCGCTGATGATAGCTACTACACAGGACATACAGACAATCTTGAGTTACGCATCGCCCAACATCATATAGGGGAGTGTGCGGGATATACCTTGACACGCCGCCCGCTGGAGCTGGTTTGGTCGCAGCCGTGTTCCACCCGAGCAGAAGCTTTATCAGCCGAGAGGCAAATCAAAGGTTGGAGCCGTAAAAAGAAAGAAGCTATGATGCGCGGTGATTGGGTGGAAGTGTCCCGTTTGGCTAAAAGTAAATCTGTTCATCCGCTTGGCTAACTTGTTTAAGGCAGGTTGGTATTAAGGATGATCTCACGTTTTTCATGAAGTCCGCCCTGAATAGGGTCACTGATATTGAGTTAATGGTTTTATATTTCAATATGGTAGATGTGGACATCGGCTTAAGGACGTGGAAACTTAATCTTATCTTTTTGAACTAAAACCATACTACTTAACCCCAAGTGCCTCACTGCCATTAAGTTAACGATTTGTGGTTTTAATTTCAACAAGATAGGATTAACCGTTCGCCCTGAGCTTGTCGAAGGGTGGACGGTTAATCCGGTCATGGTTCGACAGGCTCACCACGAACGGATTAACTTACTACGACCTTAACTCAATAGCGTTTTCTATGTTATTGAATAAAATAGTATTCCTTAACTTAATGGCAGTGTCCCAAGTGCCTGCAAACACGCTTTGCCATTAATTTAGTTAAGTCGGAGGTGTCAGATGAACAGTATCGTCCCTATGCGTAGGGTCAAACAAACCTTATGGGCATTGGTTTTGTTGGCGGTTAGCCAAGTCCATGCCGACCCGCTCGGTGATGCGCTGAACGGGCTGGAAGCGGATTGGGCAAAAATTTATTACGCGGTACCGGAATCCCAACAAGGCCCGGCCTACGCGCAATTGCTGGCTAGGGCCGTTAAAGTGTGCCAGCAATACCCTAAAGCCGCCGGGGCTTTGTTTTGGCAAGCGGTCATCAAGGCCAGCTATGCCGACCATCAAGACCCGATCTCGGCCTTAAGCGCCGTCAATGAGGTGCGTGATTTGTTAAACAAAGTGCTGGCGATGGACCCCAACACCATGGGCGGTTCGGCTTATGTGGTGTTAGGGACGCTGTACCATCTGGTGCCGGGTTGGCCGATTGCCTTTGGTGATGACGACAAGGCCGAACAGATGTTCCAGACGGCGTTAAAGATTAGCCCGAACGGCATCGACAGCAATTTTTATTATGCGCAATTTTTGCTGGATAAGGGCGACAAGGCACAGGCGCTCAAGTATTTTGCCCGCGCCAGTGCCGCCCCGGTCAGGCCTGAACAGGTGTTTGCCGACACCCAGCTTGAGGAGGAAGCCAAATTGGCGTTAAAAAACTCCGACGGCGAAGCGCTCAGCCGTAAAAAGGACTTGCTGTCCAACTTAAATGCCGCCGCCGATACTAAATAAACCGCGAAAGCGGGCTAGTTTGGCGGTTGGCGTTAACTCGGTGTTCTATGGGCGCGGGGTTTCTGCTAAAATAGCTGTTTTTATTAAAATCTATTCTGGTAGCCACTATGACTTTTGTAGTCACTGAAAATTGTATCAAATGTAAATTTACCGACTGTGTTGATGTCTGCCCGGTCGATTGTTTCCACGCCGGCCCTAATTTTTTGGTCATTGACCCGGACGAGTGCATAGACTGTACCTTGTGCGAGCCTGAATGCCCAGCCAACGCCATTTTTGCCGAAGATGAAGTGCCGGAAGGCCAAGAGCAGTTCATTGCCTTAAATGCCGAGTTGTCCAAAATTTGGCCCAGCATCACCGAAGTGCAACCCGCCTCGGCGGATGCCGATGAGTGGAACGGCAAAGCAGGCAAATTGGAGTTGCTGGAACGGTAAGCGGGACTGAGTTAACTTTAAGCGGCTGGCGATAAGCGCCCCGATGCCCGCAAGGTACACTCGTTCCCACGTGGCACGTACCCTCTGGGGCATAAATCACTGCCATTAAGTTAAGGATTTGTGCCTATAATTTCAACAAGATAGGGTTAACCGTTCGCCCTGAGCTGGTCGAAGGGTGGACGGTTAATCCGGTCATGGTTCGACAAGCTCACCACGAACGGATTAACTTACTACGACCTTAACTCAATAGCGTTTTCTATGTTATTGAATAAAAATAACATTCCTTAACTTAATGGCAGTGAGGGTTAGGGGTGGTAAAAATACTGTAGGGTGCGAGACGGTAGTATTGCGCCGCCTGTCGGATTTTAGTCATCCGGCACATTACTACCGTCTCGCACCCTACAGTATGTGTTTTACGGATTGGTAACCACTATGGCTTTTGTAGTCACTGAAAATTGTATCAAATGTAAATTTACTGACTGTGCGAGTGTCTGCCCGGTCGATTGTTTCCATGCGGGCCCTAATTTCTTGGTCATTGACCCGGACGAGTGTATCTGCTGTAGCCTGTGCGAGCCTGAATGCCCTGCCAACGCCATTTTTGCCGAAGATGAAGTGCCGGAAGGCCAAGAACAGTTCATTACTTTAAATGCCGAGTTGTCAAAAATTTGGCCGAGGATCACCGAAGTGCAACCCGCCTCTGCGGATGCCGATGAGTGGAACGGCAAAGCAGGCAAATTGGCTTTGCTGGAACGGTAAGCGGGTCTCTGGCCTTAAGCGTCTGCGGCTGGCGATAAGCGTCCCGATGCCCCACAGGCTTAGTCGATGTAGGTCGGGCAAAGCAGTTCTGCCCGACACTTACCGCCACTATAAGGAAAGCTTAGGGTTTATGGGGGAGGGCGGTTCGGTGCTTACTATTTCAACGTGCGGAATGTCGGGCAGAACCGCTTGCAGGGCCTACGCCTATTTTTATTTCAATAACATAGAAAACGCTATTGAGTTAAGGTCGTAGTAAGTTAATCCGTTCGTGGTGAGCTGGTCGAACCATGACCGGATTAACCGTCCACCCCATTCGTCAAGCTCATGACAGGCTTCGACCAGCTCAGGGCGAACGGTTAATCCTATCCTGTTGAAATTACAGGAATAAATCCTTAACTTAATGGCAGTGATGCTTTCGGGCAGCTTGGCATCAAGGCTGTTTGTCGGCGGGCTGTTGGGGTTGGCTGCGGTCGGCTCCGATGATGCACATCATGCCAAACAGCAGATGCGACAAGCCGGTGTAAAGGAAAAATGGCGGCAAGTTTTCGTCTATGGCGACGGCGTTGATTTCGCCATAAAATTGCACGGTTTCGATCATGACTATCAGGAAAAACCCCACCAAGGCCATGGCCTGGAATTTTTGCACCATCCAGCAATAAAAAATCATCACCACCTCAATCAGGGCCAGATACACCATCATCATGCGCAGGTTGTTGTCTAGGGCGCCGTATAAGTCCGCGTTAAAATTAAACAGGCTGTAGCTGTCCGATAGCGACAATACGCCAAAGCCGGCCAAGACTAACGCGGCGACATAAAAATTTAGCGTTATCAAACCTTTGCCTATATTTCTTATAGTCATCATCTGTTTTATCCCACGTCTGGCGCTGAAAAAAAAACCCTCCCATAGACAACCTAGGAGGGCTTATAGAGGAGGAGGGGAAGTCTCTCTTAATCTATCACCACCGACTAAGAAAGCAATACGGAATTTAAGCGGTTTATGCTGCGCCTATGGCACTTAGGGGTGGTTTCCTAGCCCAAAACCCAAGCTGGCCGCATACGCTTGCATCTTGTTTAGTAGCTTACAAGCTGGCGGCGTTTTGTCAATTCATATCTGTACAAAACATGTACAAGACTAAAAAACCCGTCTGATAGTAAGCCTGTCGCCAAAT